>JAFASD010000534.1 GCA_019244945.1 Acidobacteriaceae bacterium
AGCGCCCTGGCGCATTTAACCGAAATGACGCAATTCTTCAGGATCCTCGGCAGCTACCGGCCCACGCCATGACGAACCAGAGCGGACAAATGACGCTTTCGCTCGAACTAGAGCGCCGCGTCTTCCGAGTCAGTGAGTTGAATGCGCGGGTACAAAAGCTCTTTGAAGGGGAGTTTCGGAGCATCTGGGTGGCTGGCGAAATCTCCGGCTGCCGCACAGCAGCGAGTGGCCACTATTATTTCAACTTAAAGGACGATCAAAGCCAAGTGAGATGCGCTCTGTTCAAGAGCGCTGCACGATTTGCAAAATTCAGGCCGCGGGACGGCTTGGCGGTACTTGCTCGCGGGAATCTCGAAGTGTATGAGGCTCGGGGCGAATATCAGCTCATCGTAGAGATGCTGAAACCGCAAGGCGCCGGCGCATTGCAACTGGCGTTCGAGCAGCTCAAGAAAAAACTAGCCAGTGACGGTCTGTTCGATGCGGGACGCAAGCGGCCTTTGGCGAAATTGCCGAGGCGCATCGGTATCATCACCTCGCCCGCTGGAGCAGTGATTCAGGACATTCTCCAGGTTCTGGAGCGGCGCTTCCAGGGCCTGCATGTCCGATTATTTCCTGCCCAGGTGCAGGGTGAGGGGTCAGTAGAGCAGATTTGTCAGGGGATCAGCTATTTCAGTGAAAGCGCCTGGGCGCACGTTGTAATTCTGGCGCGAGGCGGTGGATCTCTAGAAGATCTCTGGAGTTTTAACGAGGAGCGAGTCGCCCGCGCCATTGCCGGGTCACGAGTGCCGATCATTTCGGCTGTGGGCCACGAGACGGACTTCACGATTGCTGATTTTGTAGCTGACTGCCGTGCTCCGACGCCATCGGCAGCGGCCGAGATCGTCATCTGCACGCGAGAAAGCTTGCTGGACCAGATTCGTTCGTACAGGGCAAAAGCGATTCAGGCGGCTCGATATCAACTGCTGGTGTGCGGGCGACGCCTGCATCAGCGCGGGACAGAGCGCGCAGCAAGTTTAGTGCATCGCATGCTGGCCAAGCGGGCGCAACGCGTGGATGATCTCGACTACCAATTGCGCCAGCTGGGGCGGGGTGCGCTGGAAAGGCGTCGCAGGCAATATTCGGACGTGAGCCGGCGCTTACAGGCCAGTGATCTCCGTCTGCGATTCGCGCGAAAACGACACCGGCAGGAATCATTGAACCAGCGGCTCTTGAAGAGCATCGAAGGAAGGTTCCGCCAAGCGCAGAGGCGGCTCGAGGGATTCGAAGCTCATCTAACGCAGTTAAGTCCTTTAGCAGTTCTGGGGCGGGGGTATGCCATTGTCGAGGACGCAAACAGACGGGCTCTCCGATCGGCCGCCGAGACAGCAACGGGAGAGACCTTGAGGATTCGTTTGCATTCGGGCGAACTCGATGCAGTAGTTTCGCAAACCCGCGAGGAACCGTAGAACATGACTGGGGAAGGGAGACGGGCCATTTGCCTGCTCAGCGGCGGGCTCGATTCAGCGACCTGCCTGGCGATGGCCCGAGAAGCCGGATACGATTGCTACTGCCTCTCCTTTGATTATGGCCAGCGCCATAAGGTGGAGCTTGCAGCCGCGGGGCGGATAGCCAAGCACCTGAGGGCGAAGGAGCATCGAACCATCCAAATCGACTTGCGAGCGTTTGGGCACTCCGCATTAACCAGCGACATCGACGTTCCGAAGGATCGCGTCGAAGATGAGATGAAAAGAGCCGGGATTCCGGTAACCTACGTGCCGGCGCGCAACACGATCTTTCTTTCATTCGCGCTGGCCTATGCCGAGGTGGCCGGCGCGCAGGATATCTTCATTGGCGTGAATGCGATCGATTACTCGGGATATCCGGATTGCCGTCCGGAGTTCATCCAGGCTTTCGAAAAGCTCGCGAATCTCGCGACAAAAGCGGCGGTCGAGCGTTCGGCGAAGATTACGATTCATACGCCCCTTTTAAAAATGTCGAAAGCTGAAATCGTGCGCACAGCAGTTCATTTAGGAGTGGACCTTAGCCTTACACATAGCTGCTACGATCCCGACGAGAGTGGAATCCCGTGCGGTCGATGCGATTCGTGCATTCTTCGCAGAAAGGGATTTGAGCAAGCGGGGATAACAGATCCGCTTGCGGCTTTGGGTTTGTGAAGATAGCCGAAATTTTTTATTCGATTCAAGGCGAGGGGATCCTTGCCGGCGTGCCGTCCGTATTTGTCAGAACTTCCGGTTGCAATCTGCGATGTACGTGGTGCGATACGCCGTACACGTCCTGGAAGCCCGAAGGAGAAGATCTCTCGCTCGAGGAAATTGCAGCGGCCGTCAGAGCTTTCCATGCTTCTCACAGTGTTGTCACCGGCGGCGAGCCGATGATTGCACCTGGAATTATCGATCTGACGAGGACGCTTCGCGAGGACGGGATGCACATAACTGTTGAAACGGCCGGCACTTGTTTCGCGGGCGTCGCCTGTGACCTGATGAGCATCAGCCCGAAACTGTCCAACTCCACGCCACGCGAGCGCGAAGGCGGTAAGTGGGCCGCGCAGCATGACCGATTGCGATATCAGCCGGACGTTTTGCGATGGCTCATTGGGGCATACGAATATCAGTTGAAGTTTGTGGTTTGCTCCACAGAAGATCTGGACGAAATCGCGGCGCTGCGCGAGGAATTGAGCGTTCCGCGCTCGAAGATCGTGCTGATGCCCGAAGGAACGCACCGGGAAGCGTTGCGCGAACGCGGGTTGTGGCTGACCGACGTTTGCAAAACGGAGGGGTACCGGTACAGCCCGCGGCTGCATATCGATTTGTGGGGTAATCGCAGGGGCGTTTGAGAGACTGGGGTTTTGCCAGAGAACAGTTCAAAAATTCTAGTCGGCGCAGTGAGCTATTTGAATACGGCGCCCCTGGTTTGGGGGATGCTGCATGGCCCCCAGCGCGAACAGGTTGAGCTGTCATTCTCGATACCTTCGGTTTGCGCGGAGCAGGTGGAGCGGGGAAGCGTACAGGTCGGTCTGGTTCCGGTAGCGGAAATTGCGCGGCAGGGGCTCGAGACTGTTCCGGGTCTTGGAATCGCTTGCTTCGGCGCCGTGCGGAGCATTTTGCTTCTGTCGCGGGTTCCGTGGCGCGAAGTGCACACACTGGCCGCAGATGCAAGCTCGCGGACGTCGGTTCAACTGGCGCGCATCATCCTCCGGGAGCGGTACGGAGCGAAGCCTCGGATTGCGGCGCACCGGCCAGCTCTCTCAGAGATGCTTTCGAGCGCCGATGCAGCTCTTCTGATCGGGGATCCGGCTTTACGGGTCGATACGCAACAATTGAATGTCCCGTGGCTTGATCTTGGCGCGGAATGGCTGGCGTTAACAGGCCTTCCGATGGTATTCGCTGCCTGGGCAGGACGGCCCGGACTTCCCGTTCCGTGGATTTCCGAGGTAACGCACGGCTCTTATCAGTATGGGAAGGCTCGCCTGGGCGAGATTGTGGAGCGAGAGCACGAGAATCGTCGCATCACGAAGGAGCTCGCGGACCGCTATCTGCGGCAGCATATTCACTTTGAGATCGGCGCCAAGGAAGAACAGGGTTGGCAGGCCTTTCTGGAGCTAGCAAGTACAGGGAGAGGCGCGTTGGTTGCGCACCCATGATTACGCGAGAACAAGCCATTCAGATGTTTCGAAGCAACGATCTCATCGGCATCGGAATGGAAGCTGATGCGGTCCGCAAGCGGTTGCATCCGGAGCTGATTGTCAGCTATTCCCTTGAAGGCGGGCCAGAGCCCTCGCCCTCGATCGCGGCATTGCATTTCGATGGAAGACAAACGCTCGAGGAACGCGTGGAGGAGCTAGAGAACCTGCGTCGTGTTCAGGAGGAGACCGGCGAGTTGATGGCGGTGAATCCATCGTTCACGGGGACAGCAGTCGAGTATTTGAAGACCTTGGCGGTTAGCCGCATTTACCTCGACAACATCAGCCACGTTCAAAGCTCACCTTCGGCGGCGGGCGCCAAAGTGTGCCAGATCGCTTTGCGGTTCGGCGCTAACGATCTGGGCGCGATTGGGAACGGGCCGACCGAAGAAGAGATACGGCGTTTGATTCGAGATGCAGGATTTGTTCCGAAACAGCGCGATGCGCTGTTTCGGAGTTTGTTCTGGAATTAGCCGGCTTCGGTTTTCTTGGCCGCGGGGCGCGTGGCTTTGATGCGCTTCATGTCGACGGATTTATTCGACCAATCCTCAGCTTGGGCGATGTCGGCCTTAGCGGCATCCGGAGTATCCTCTAAATCGGCTTTTTTACGCAGCAGAAGATTCATGTAAGACATGGCGTCTTCGTTTTCTTTGTCGATAGAGAGGCATTTTTTGAGATCTGCGATGCCATCATCGATGATCTTTTCGTACTTGTCCTTCATTTCTGCCCTGACCTTGGGGTCCTTGAGCGGGCCTGGATCGTCCGCCTTCATTCGCTCTTCGACACGAGCGGACTGAATCGGTGTAAAGGCCTGGGACCAATCGATCACTCCGAGATAATAGTAGGCTTCGGCCTCTTTGGGATCTACTTCGATGCGGCGCTCGTTCCACTTCTTGGCCTCTTCGAGCGCGGCGGTCTTTTGCTCGGGAGTTCCAGAACTGGCCGCGTTGTAGGCCATGGAAGCCATCGAAGCCAGGGCCAACGAGTTAGCCGGCTCTCTTTTCAGCACGGTCTGGAACTCTTGTTGAGCCATTTTGTAATTCTTGACATTGTCCGGAGCGTCAGCGCCAGGAATCCACTGGATCATATAGGAGGTCGCGAGATAGAGCTGGGCATTCTGATTGTTGGGATCCAATCTCACAGCTTCTTTGAAATGCTGCACGGCGTCTGCGTAGTGGTTATTCCTGTACGCATTTACACCCCTATTCATTTCATCCCGCGATTGAAGCTTGGCGCAACCGGTGCATAGTACCATCAGGCCGGCACACAAAACCAGCGTTACGGATTTACACTTTTGCATCGTGTGGGTCCTCTCTTTCTAACAAATGCCCCTAGACTGCTGACTCTACTGTCCTGCCTCGACCTTGGGGGTCATGATACCGACCTTGTCCAAACCGGCGCCCTTGGCATCGTCAATAGCCTGGGCGACGTAGCGGTAATCGAGATCGGGATCGCCCTTGACGAAGACAACCTTTGTCGCACGGGTCTTAAAGATGTCTTCCAAGCGCGATTGGAGCTCTTTCTCGGCTACGGCTTGGCCGTTGATCTCAATGCTTTGATCCTTCTTGACCTCCACCACTACGGTGGGGTCTTGATTGGGCGGCGGTGGCGGCTGGTTGGGCGGCGGTGGTTGAGGGACCAAGGTATCCAGTCCGTGAGGCGTGAGAGGGGTGATGACCATGAAGATGATCAAGAGCACCAATAGCACGTCGATCATGGGGGTGACGTTGATATCCGCCATGGCTCCCCCCTTTTTGCCTACTGCCATTGACATAAAAGTAAGTCCCTTTCAGTTGATATTTACAAACCTAAGCTTCTTCTGTTTTTGTCCTGGATTGCTTCGGTGATGAGGCCGACGCTATCCACTCCGGCGGTGCGGAGATTATCGATGACGTCAGTTACGCCAGAAAAACGGGCGCGGGCATCGGCTTTGATGTAGACGGTTTTGTCCGAACGGTTGGTCTGTAAATCTTTGACTTTGGCGCCCAACTCCTCTGGTGGGGTGAGCTTGTTCCCTGGGCTCAAAAACACCTTGCCGTCGCGAGTAATTGCGATGAGTACCGCGTCCTCTTTGTCGGCTTCCTGCATTTTGATGTCATTGTGTGTCTTCACCATATTCACGGCTACGCCTTTCGACAACATAGGCGTGATGACCATGAAGATAATCAGCAGCACGAGCATGACGTCCACCATGGGGGTGACGTTAATGTCGGAGACAACCGGCGGCGCCTTCTGTTTAGCCATATTCAACTCCTCTCAATCATTCAGATTTACTTGTGGGGTCCACTCTTGCATTCAACTGAGGCAGGCTGGAGCGGCGGTAAGGCCGCTCCAGCCCTCGATTCAACCCAGCTAAATGCCGCTCCTTAGCGACCGGTGTTAGCGGCGACGCGTTGCTGACTGCGCTTGAGGAAGTAGTCAATCAGCTCGGAGCTGGAATTGCCCATTTCGACGTCGAACGCTTCGATGCGGTTGGTGAAGTAGTTGAACATCCAGACCGCAGGTATGGCGACGAACAGACCGACAGCGGTGGTGATCAGGGCTTCAGAAATGCCGCCGGCAACCGCGCCAAGACCGGTCGACTTGGAAGTCGAGATGGATTTGAACGCGTTCATAATTCCGACGACCGTTCCAAACAAACCGACGAAGGGGGCGGTCGACCCGATGGTAGCCAAGCTGCTGACACCACGCTTCAGCTCTGCGTGAACGATGGCCTCAGCGCGTTCGAGAGCGCGACGCGAGGCTTCGATATCTTCGCCCGGAATGTCAGCGCTCATTTGATGAGCTTTGAACTCCTGCAGACCCGCCACGACGACTTTCGCCAAGTGGCTCTTGTTGAAGCGATCGGCAATCTTGATTGCTTCATCGAGCTTGCCTTCTCGCAACGCTCCGGCTACCGCAGGCGCGAAGGCGCGGGACTGCTTGCGAGCTGCGCTGTAGGCAATGAAACGATCGATCATGACACCGATCGACCACGCCGACATAATAAACAGGACAAAGACCACGCACTTGGCCATGATGCCCATGTTGCCCCAGACGGTCCGGGGATCGAAACTAATACCCTCAGCTTCCTGGAATAGCCAGAAGGCCCATACGTGAAGTTGTAGTAGCATGCTTTTCTCCTAAGTTGAATCGAATTTAGAACTAAGCTTTCCCTCTTATTGGCTCAACGTGAAGTTAACGATGATATCAGTGACAACTTCCACTGGCTGACCGTTAAGTAGCGTTGGGCGATATTTCCACTGCAGAACTGCTTCGCGGGCCGCGTTCACCAGAAGCGGATGGCCGCGGACCAAAGTGA
>JAFASD010000111.1 GCA_019244945.1 Acidobacteriaceae bacterium
GCGTTCGAGGCGCGCTCCTATACCCCAGTACACGGCAAATCGCGAGCCGGCGACCTTCGCTGCCCGTTCCAAATCCAAGATTCCAAGCTCAGGACCGAGGGCCCAATGCGGCTTCGGTTGAAAGGAGAAATCGCGCGGGGTACCCCAGCGCCGGAGCTCTACGTTAGAAGTTTCGTCCTTGCCAACTGGGACGGTTTCTTGTGGAATGTTGGGCACGCTCGCCAAAAGATCATGGAACTCGGTGTCCAGCTTTCCGACTTGTTCCTCTAATTCAGCGATGCGCTCGCCGATGGCGCGCACCTGTTGCTGCTGTTCAGCCGTATCGGCGTTTTGTTTGCGCAGTTTCCCGATCTCGGCCGTTGCTCTGTTGCGCTCGCTTCTCAATTGCTCGGTTTCGGTGACGCATTGACGTCTGCGACGATCGAGTGCCTGGAAGGCGTCTACATCAAGCGTGTAACCACGCGTTGCCAGGCGATCTCGAACTTGCGCGAGATTATTGCGAAACAGGTTGAGATCGTGCATGCCTGGGAGGCTAGGAGCGCTCCTCGATCGGCACCCAACTCTGGCCGTCGGGTAGGCCGGTGTAGTCGGCTCGCGGGCGAATCAACCTGTTGTTTCTGTATTGCTCGAGAATATGGGCGGTCCATCCCGACATGCGGCTGACGGCAAAAATGGGAGTGAACAAGTCGACTGGAATGCCTAGGGAATAGTAAGTGGAAGCTGAGTAGAAATCGACATTGGGGTTCAATTTTTTGAGGTCGCAAACGGTCTGCTCGACACGAGTCGATTTTTCAAATAGCTCCTCGTGATTCGTGCGCTTACCAAGTTCTTCACTCATCTTCTTCAGATGAATGGCGCGCGGGTCGAGGACGTGATAGACGCGGTGTCCAAAACCGGGGATTTTCACTTTGTTATCCAGATCTTTTTTTACTTTTTGTACGGCGTCTTCCGGTGATTTCGTTGCGAGGAGCAGTTGAATGACGGCTTCGTTTGCGCCGCCGTGGAGCGGGCCTTTTAGAGCGCCGATCGCCGAAGTTACAGCCGAATAGATATCCGACAAAGTCGCCGCGGTTACGCGGGCCGCAAACGTGGATGCATTCAACTCATGATCGGCATGGAGGATGAGCGCGATGTCGAAAACACGCTCCATTACCTCGTCAGGCTTCTTGCCGGTGAGTGTGAAGAGAAAATTCGCGGCATAGCTCAGCCCCGAATCGCCCGGAATGATCTCTTTACCTGAACGCAGGCGGTCAAAACTGGTAACGATGGTGCCGACGCGAGCCATCAGCTTGACGGCCTTCTTTACGTTTGCGGTCTCGGTATTATCGCGCGCGATGGGATCGTAAAGACTGAGGAGCGAAACCGCGGTGCGCAGGACATCCATCGCCTGGGCCTTCTCAGGAACATTTTTCAGGAACGAGGTGACCTCTGGAGGAAGCTCGCGTTCCGCAACCAAAGACGACTTCAATTCCGTAAGCTCGGCACGGGTGGGCAACTTGCCGTTCCATAGGAGGAAAATCACTTCCTCGAATGTGGCGTTCTCCGCGAGCGTATGGATGTTGAATCCGAAATAGCTCAGTATGCCTTTGTTGCCATCGATGAAACAGATTTTGGACGATGTGGCAACTATGCCTTCAAGACCTGCTCCTGCCGCCGCCATGAAATTGTGGCCTCTCCCGCTTTGATTCTATATAACTCGACGATTCGGAACGCGGTGTCAGGCGCTTTGACGGGCGGTTGCGGATGCTGAGCCTAAGCAGCACGTATACTCAAATTTACTCGAAATCTGAACTGCTGCGTGGTTTCGCGATGCCCTGCAACGGACTTGCTGCGAATATTTACGATCTGTATGTTCTGGGTTTGCTGGACGGCCAGGATCTCGTCCAGTTGGAGGCGCACATTCAGCAGCAGTGTCCGGCGTGTTTGCGGGGGGTCCAGCGCAGCATGAATCTGTGGGCGGTATTCGCCGCCACATTAGAGGATGCGGAGCCTTCGGCCGGCTTCAGAGCGAGACTGATTCAAATCGCGGAGCTCAGCAAGAAGGTCCTTACGTTTCCGAAAACCAGTTTTCCGAGCGAGACATCGCAGGCGGCTCGTTGGGGGCTCATGGCGGGCGGGGCGGCCTTAGCTGTAGCTGTCGTGGCCGCCTGGTACGCCGGGCATGCCTCGGGAGCACTCGATGAGCAGCGCCTGAACGCAAATTTGATTCGGATGGCGCAGCAACTAGCATCTACGCAGCTTCGGATGAACGAGCAAACTGCGAAAGTGCGACAACTTGAAAACGCGTTGCATTCGTCTGGAAAAATTCCCGCCCTGGATCAGCAATCCCTGGCTCAACGGCGTCTTTTGCAGGCACAAGCACAGGCGGATCAGTACAAAGCGATTCTGGATCGGCAGGAGCAGGCGATCGCTCTAAATACTCGGTTACTCGACGCTCTTTCGAATCCTGGCGCTCGCCTGATCACCATGAAAGGCAGCGATGTCGCTGGCGCAGCCACTGCATACGCGGTATTCATTGAGAACTCGAAGCTGCTCTTTGTGGGGGCCAATCTGCCCAAGCTCGGCGAGGGGAGACAATTTCAGCTTTGGGTGGTTCGAAAAGAGGATCCGAAAATCGTGAGCGCAGGCGTGTTCAGCGCAACGGATGATCATCGCGGCGTGATCAGTTTCGACGAAGGTTCCCTGCTTTCTGATGTGTCGCTCTTACGCGTGACGGATGAACAGAGTGGCGGCAACTCCGCTCCAACGGGGCCGAAACTGCTCGAGGGGTCCGTTGCTGAGGAAGAGTAGCCCGGCGCGGATCAAGGCTTTTCAACGAAGCAGATCTTCCAATTGAATCTTGGCTTCCGTACCGGCATCGCGATATTTGATGATGACCGGCGTGTAAAGGGAGATGCCCCAATCCTTGCCGGGCTGCGATTCGATGCGACGGGCGCCGGCCACCACGACTGCTTCTTCAGGGATAAGTAACGGTCCATCGACGTCAGCCCGATGTACCGTCTCGCGAACCAGGTCATAGACGGGCATGGAGCGGTTCAGAATAGTTCCACTGCCGAGCACTGCGCGTCTTTTAATTACCGTGCCTTCGTAGACGCCGCAATTGCCCCCGACCAGGACTTCCTCCTCGATAATCACCGGCAAGGCGCCGACGGGTTCGAGAACACCCCCGATTTGAGCTGCGGCTGATATGTGGCAGTTCCGCCCAATCTGAGCGCAGCTTCCAATCAACGCGTGCGAATCGACCATTGTTCCGTCATCCACATATGCGCCCACATTGACGAACATCGGGGGCATACAAGTCACGCCGCGGCCGATGTAGCAACCGTCGCGAACGCTCGAACCGCCGGGCACAATTCGGACTCCGTCTTTCGCGCCGAAGCTTCGGAGCGGATAAGTCGATTTATCAAAGAACGGGAATGCGCTGTTTTCGGCCATGCGAACGACGGCACCCATTCGAAACCCTAAGAGGATGCCCTTCTTGACCCAAGCATTTGCCCGCCAACCTGTAGGCGCGCTTGCATCCGGCTCCGCCGCACGAATCGTTCCGCGGTTGAGCATGTCGCGAAACTCTTCGAATAACGCGTTCTGTTCGTGCGAGTAATGCGGGGGCTGTTCCTCGAAGAGTCTTTCGATGCGCTCCTGCATTTCCAAGCTTTGGGGCAAATTCAGACACGAACTCCCGAGAGCAGGCCTAGCGATTCGAGAATGGCCTCTATTTTCTGCTGAGAAGCAGGTTGCGGAGGCACCATGGGCAACCGCCATACCGGCTCGAGTAGGCCCATGCGAGCCATGGCGAACTTCACGGGTCCCGGGCTAGTTTCGACGAAATTGATTTCCATGAGCGCCTGGTACTTGCGCTGTAAGTCTCGCGCACGAGCGAAATCACCGTTCATCGCCGCGCGCGTGAGTTCGGCGAATTCGAATGGGATTTCATTCGCGATGACCGAGATGACGCCGCGTCCTCCTAGCGCGATCAGAGGCAGCGTAATCGCATCGTCGCCCGACAGCACCGTGAACGAATTCGGCACGCGGGCGAGGATGCTGGCCATTTGCGAGATACTGCCCGATGCCTCTTTCACTCCCACCATATTCTTGAACTCTGCGAGCCGGACGAGCGTGGCGGGGTCTACATTTACGGCAGTTCGCGGCTGAACGCTGTAGACAATGATCGGTAGCGTCGTGGATTCGGCGATCGCCCGGTAATGTTGGTAGAGGCCTTCCTGGGTTGGCTTGTTGTAGTAGGGGGTCACGGACAAGATGCCGGAGACGCCCATGTCGCTAAGCTCTGCGATGGTCTTAATTACCTTGTCTGTGTCGTAACCTCCCGCTCCGGCCAGCACCGGGACGCGTCCGCGCGCCTCTTCGACGGTGATTTCGATCACACGCAGATGCTCTTCATGGGTGAGCGTTGGGCTTTCGCCAGTTGTGCCGCAAGGGCATAGGAAATCGATGCCCGCCTCGATTTGGCGGTTGACGAGCGCGCGCAGCGTGCGTTCATCGAGCGAACCGTCAGAACGGAATGGCGTCACCAGCGCCGTGCCACAACCCGTAAACATGTTTCCTCCTCCCGCGGAGGGACACCGCTATTTTTCGCGCGGCTCGGCTCCGAACAGCACGTCTTCGAATGTATAGACGCCTTTGCGGTCCAGAATCCATCTTGCGGCCTTGAGTGCGCCTTGCGCAAATCCCTCGCGGCTTCGGGCCACGTGGCGTAAAGTGATCGTGTCTGCACTCGAATCGAAGCCAATTTCATGAGTACCGGGATGTTTTCCTGCGCGATTCGAGCTGATGTCGATGTTTCTCCTATATCCGTTTTCCTGCATAGTGCGAGCGAGGTTGAGCAATGTTCCGGAAGGTGCATCCTTTTTCGTGTCGTGGTGAATTTCCCACGCCCATGCGCCATATGCCTCTTCATTCGCGAGAAGCTCCGCCGCGAGGCCCACGAGTTTACGGAAAACCGCCACGCCTACCGAGAAGTTGGGACTCCAAACCAGGCCGGTTCCCGCCTCCTCCACTTCCTGGCTCACCTCTTTGAGGTGATCGGACCAACCGGTGGTTCCGCTTACCGCCTGAACGTTATTGCGAGCGAGTTGTTTCAGGTTCTGCGGAGCTGCCTCAGGCGTTGAGAATTCCACGGCCACATCGATCCCGGCAAAGGCTTGTCGATCAATGCCGCCTGCGGCCCGATTCTCATCTAAATCGAGCCGGAGGGCCACTTCGAACCCGTGCTCCGGAGCGAGTTGCTCGATCAAGTGGCCCATTTTGCCGTAACCCACCAAGGCGAGCTTTTTATTCGCGGCCATATCGCTTCTCAGTCGAAAACGGCAGGATCGAGTTCGGAGAAGAACTCTTCGTGTAGTGCCGCAACGGCGCCCTCCAGCTCATTTTCGGAAACCACGAATCCCAGGTTCAGCAAAGAGGCTCCCTGGGAAATCATTCGAATGTTTTTCTTTTGGAGTACCTGAAATGCCCGGCCGGCGATACCTGGCGTGTGGCGGATGTTCTCACCTATGAGGCAGATGATCGCCTGGCCATCTTCGCTGCTCGCTTCGGCGAATTCCCGCAACTCCCGGCAGATGGCGTCAAGATTTTCGCGGTTGTCGATGGTGAGCGAAACGCTTACTTCCGATGTCGACACCATATCGACACTGGTTCCGTAGCGGTCGAAAAGCTCGAAGATACGCCGCAGGAAGCCGTGGGCCATCAACATTCTCGTTGAATGGATATTGAGAATGGTAATCCCTCTTTTGCAAGATATCGACTTCACGGGATTTCTGCATGGTACCGGTTCGGAAGTGATGATTGTCCCGTTTATGTCGGCGCGCCTGGAATTCAAAATGCGGACCGGAATGTTCTTTTCAACGGCGGGCAGAACGGTTGCCGGATGCAACACCTTTGCGCCGAAATAGGCCATTTCGGACGCTTCGGCGAAGGATATACTCTTGACGCGATGCCCGCTTGGAATGATTCGAGGATCTGCGGTCAGCATGCCGTCGACATCGGTCCAGATTTGGATTTCTTCCGCATTGATACCAGCTCCCACGATGGATGCTGAATAATCCGACCCACCCCGGCCCAAAGTGGTGGTCTATCCGTTTTTGGTCGATCCGATAAAGCCGCCCATAACGACAACCGAGGTCTCGGCGATCGGCGTTACGTCCTCCTGCAACAAAGCATAAGTCTCCTCG
>JAFASD010000187.1 GCA_019244945.1 Acidobacteriaceae bacterium
GGCTCAGGCGCGTGGCATTGATGAGCTGTATTGGTTTATCACGATAGTGTCGGCGGTCATGACCCTGCTCATCTTCGCCTGCATCATCCTGTTCGCATGGAAGTACAACCGCAGAAAGCATCCGCATGCGACCCAGATTGAAGGTTCCACGAAACTGGAATTGACCTGGTCGATCCTGCCGTTTTTCGTCATGCTGGTCATGTTCTTCTGGGGCGCGAAACTATTTTTTGCGGCAAGTGAACCACCCAAAGACGCAATGGAGGTTTTTGTCACTGGCAAGCAATGGATGTGGAAGGTCCAATATCCTGATGGTGGCCGCGAAATCGACGAGCTTCACGTGCCCGTGGGACAACCCGTGAAACTTACCATGGCTTCGGAAGATGTCATTCACAGCTTCTCCATCCCGGCGTTTCGAGTCAGACACGATGTCATTCCTGGGCATTACGATACAGTGTGGTTCACCGCAACGAAGCCCGGCCGGTACCATCTCTTCTGCACCGAATACTGCGGGAATCAACACGCCAACATGATTGGCTGGGTCGAAGTGATGGATCCGCGCGCATACGCAAACTGGGCGAGCGGTGGCGGAACGCAAGGCACGCTCGCCGAGCAAGGACAGGCGCTGTTCCAACAATTCGGCTGCGCCACCTGTCATCTGCTCGATCAGCAAGGCCGCTGCCCGATATTACGCGGCCTCTACAACAAGCCGGTGCAGCTGAATGACGGAACAACGGTTATCGCCAACGACGCGTACCTGCGCGAATCGATTCTCGACCCGAACGCGAAAATCGTAGCGGGATTTGAGCCGAATGTAATGCCGAATTTCAAAGGACAGGTAACGGAGGAGAACGTAATTCAATTGATTGCGTTTATCAAGTCGTTGTCGCCGCAAGCTCCTGCTTCGCAGCAGGGCGAACAACAGAGACCGATTGTGATAGCGCCGAGGGCGCCGGGGGCGGCTTCGACAAGCAACTCCCGTAATTCGAAAGTCCCTGCGAATTCGCAGCCGCAGTAGTAAAAGAGGAATAGAGCAGGTTATGGCAACAATCGCACACGGAACGCCCGAAACAGTGGCAACTGAGGTGAATTACCTCAACGTCGAACATGGCTGGAAGAGCTGGCTGTTTACGACCGATCACAAACGGATTGCGGTTCTTTACATCATTTCGATCACGCTCATGTTCTTCGTCGGCGGAGCCATGGCGGTCGGTTTCCGGGTCAATTTATTAGAACCTCAAGGCATCTTCTCCGCGGAAACGTACAACCGCCTCTTCTCGATGCACGGGATCATCATGGTGTTCTTCTTTTTGGTCCCGTCCATTCCGGCGACGCTCGCAAATTTCTTGATTCCGATCATGATCGGCGCAAAGGACCTGGCGTTTCCCAGAGTGAACCTCCTGAGCTGGTATCTCTATGTCGCCGGCGCAGTCCTGACCATGTATGCAGTGTTCCGTGGGGGCGTGGACACGGGCTGGACCTTCTATGTTCCGTACAGCAGCACGTACTCTAATTCCTACGTATTGGCTGCCGCGTTTGGAGTTTTTACGGCGGGTTTTTCATCGATTCTGACCGGCCTGAACTTCATCGTCACGGTCCACAAGATGCGCGCCCCGGGAATGACATGGTCGCGCTTACCGCTCTTCGTTTGGTCGAATTACGCGACCGGCCTGATTCAAGTGCTCGGAACACCGGTGCTCGCGATCACGCTCCTGTTGCTGGCGTTCGAACGTATTGCTCACGTGGGAATTTTCGATCCCGCGATTGGCGGCGATCCCATATTGTTCCAGCATCTGTTCTGGTTCTACTCCCATCCCGCGGTCTACATCATGATTTTGCCCGGCATGGGTGTCATCAGCGAGATTGTCTCGTGCTTCTCGCACAAGCGGATCTTTGGGTACAATTTCGTGGCTTTCTCGAGCATGGCCATCGCGGTGTTGAGCTTCGTAGTGTGGGGACATCACTTGTTCATCACCGGGCAAAGCGTTTACACCGCGCTAGCATTTTCGATTTTGAGTTTCCTGGTCGCCGTCCCCTCCGCTATTAAAGTGTTCAATTGGACCGCCACCATGCACAAGGGCTCCGTCTCATTCGACACGCCGATGCTCTATGCTTTGGGATTCATCGGCCTGTTTACGATTGGCGGCCTGACGGGCCTGTATTTGGCCACGTTGGCCGTGGATGTGGCGACTCATGGAACCTACTTCGTTGTTGCGCACTTCCACTACGTCATGGTTGGCGGCATGGTGATGGCCTACATGGGCGGCCTCCATTATTGGTGGCCGAAGATCACGGGACGCATGTATTCCGAAGCATGGTCCAAGTTCGCAGCGCTTATCATTTTTGTCGGATTCAATCTCACGTTCTTTCCGCAATTTATCCTCGGCTACATGGGCATGCCGCGGCGTTATCATGCGTATCCACCGGAATTCCAAATGCTGAACGTGCTCTCCACCGCCGGGGCGTCAATTCTAGGCGTTGGATATATCATTCCGTTCGTTTACATGCTGTGGTCGCTGAAGTATGGACCGAAAGCCGGTAAGAATCCGTGGGGGGCATCGGGATTGGAATGGAAGATTCCCTCGCCCCCGACCACCTATAATTTCGATGACACGCCGATTATCACGGAAGAAGCCTACAACTATGGACCCGTGGAGGAAGTGATTGGCTGAAACCATCGTTCCGGTAAGTCACGAGCCTCCAGCGGAGGCAACACATCTCCGGCATCACTTCGCGACCGAGGAACAGCAGATGGACGCGTCCACGCTAGGTATGTGGACGTTTCTGATTACGGAAGTCCTGTTCTTCGGCGGCATGTTCGCCGGCTACGCCGTGTATCGCAACTTGTACCCGGCGGCTTTTGCGAGCAGCAGTCAATACATGAATGTCGTGCTTGGTGGAACCAACACGGCCGTACTGATCTGCAGCAGCTTGACCATGGCGCTTGCTGTGAGGGCAGCACAGCTCAGCAAGCAAAGAGACCTGATTCTGTTTCTCATCCTCACCATGATCTTTGGGACCATCTTTCTGGTGATCAAGGGCTTTGAATACCACGACAAGTGGGTGGAGGGTCTGGTGCCTGGCCTTCATTGGGGCAGCTATCCCGAAGCGCCGCAGTTCGCACATAACGCGCAGATCCTGTTCTTCCTATATTTCTGCATGACCGGTATGCACGCTCTGCATATGATCATTGGTCTCGGGCTGCTCTCGTTTCTGCTTATCCAGGCATACCGAAGAGTTTTTCATGCAAACTATTTCGCGCCGGTCGAGATGATTGGTCTTTACTGGCATTTCGTGGATATAGTGTGGATCTTTCTCTTCCCGCTGCTGTATCTGATAGGCCATCGACGATGAGCATGCACGTTCCCATTCCAAAAGTAAGCACACTGGTGGGCGTGTGGGCGGCTCTGATTGTGCTCACAGGGACCACCTCCGCTGTCTCTTACGTTGAGCTCGGTGAGTGGAATATAGTCGTGGCCCTGCTGATCGCCTTCATGAAGGCTTCACTCGTCGTCTGGGTTTTCATGGCTATCCGGCACAGCACCACGCTAACCCGGCTATTTTGTATCGCTGGCCTTCTCTGGCTGGGAATCATGATCGTGATTACATTTGGCGATTACAGCACGCGCAATTGGACCTACCAGGCCCAGCCGTGGTCACACACAAAAGCAGTGGGCGGAAGTCACTAGGGACCGAACAGCGCAGAGGAGAATCCTCCGCGCCCTTTTTACTGCAAATTTTTAACGCTATCGCCGACCTTCGGTTGGCCGGAACCGGTGAATGTTCCTACCGCCGATCCTTCATCAGCGGAAGTGATCACTATCTGGCCCAGAGGCTCCTCGACCGACCGGAGAACCTTACCAGTGGCAGGATCTTTGATCACGCGGCTCACGTGCATAATGGTGAGCTTGTCCCCAACATGAACACCCGCGCGCGTACCGACGTTGATGATGATGGAATTGCCGGTTGCGTCCGCGACAAGGCCATCAATCTGAACGGTCTGAACAGGCAGCTTGCCGGAGTTCTGCTCGAGTCCAGTGGCCAATTGCGTAGTGGCCGAGTTTACCGCTTCCCCGATAATGGTCTGTTGAAAATTCGAGCTGCCCATATCAAAGGCGCCGCCGCCTCCCCCGCCCCAGTTGCTGCCACCGCCGAGAAGGCTGGTGCCTGACCGCTGCGATTCACCTCGCCCGCTAACGGAAGCCAGAATTTCGCCGGTGTTCACATCGATCATGCGAGCCGTGATTGCTACGACCGCCTTGGCCTTGTGCACACCGACAGAGCCCAAGCCGTATCCCAAATGACCGAAGGCTGATCCCGCGCCCCCGATATTCTTGTCATCACGGCCAAATTGAGTGATATCGCCAACCACAATCGTGTCGGCGCCCAGAACCCGGCCAATCTTAGCGGCTGAGTTCGAATCCGCGCGATCGCTGTTAGAAAAATTTTGTTCTTTCAGGATCTTGTCCAGAGCACTCCGCTCAATTACGCGGTAAGTCCCGTTGTTCACCAGCCGGTCAATCAGCAGGTCTGTGATCCCTTTGCCGATATCAACGTTTGTTCCGAAGACCGCTTGCGTAGCGCTCATCACGGTCGCGTAATTGAAGTCCATGACCGCGATGCGGCGTTTCGGCCCTTGCTGCGCAGGCGGCGGCGTTGGAATTGTCTGTTGGGCGAGCGCAGGCGAAATTGCAAGAGCAGCGCTCAGCAGCGTCAGGTACATTCTCATCTGAAATTGCTCCTATCTTCCTAAGAAATTTTCCAGTGTCGTCAATTCCTGTTCGGCGCGCTCTCTGTTTTTGCGCGCAGATTCCAAATTATTACTCTGCAGGGCTCGATCAGCAGCCTGCAAATAGCCGCCCAGACGGCTTGCAGCGGACGCCATATCCTGCCGAAGCTCGAGACCATCGGCCGCCTGCTGCTGGCGCAATCGATTGAGGCTCGCGTAGACTCCGTCCGCGCGCGCTCGCGCCTTTATCAGCTCATCGCTCTCTTTTTCGATCTCTTCTTGAGACGGGCCGGCCGGTTGAACAACCGGGGCGGGACTGGCCTGCTGCGGCGGAGGTGGCGCAGATACCGGAACGGGCGCCGTCGGTCTCGCCATAGCAATCTTTGCAGGCTGAATCCGGGGCGGCGATGGGGTCTTTGTCACAGCCGCTGGCGTAGCCGTTGGTGAACTGGCATTATCCGTTTGGTTCTGTTGCACGGTTGCCGGCGCGGGTGTTACTGGTGTCGCAATCGTTGCCGGTGCGGGATTCGCGGATACCGGTGCCGTCGGGACGTTGTTTTTCGAAGCCGCGGAACTTCTCCAGAAATGCGGCAACAGCATTGCCCCGCCGGCCAGCACGCATACACAAGCGATTGCGCCCGCGGCCATCCACAATCCCCGGCGGCTCCCACGCGCCGAGGCCTGAGATGCTGCGATGGGTTGCACCTGCGCAGCGGCCGTTGCCGCCGGTTGCGGAGCGCTTTGAGGCTTGCGAACGCTTTCCAAAGCCTTTCGAAACACTTCCGCGCTCTTGAAGCGATGCATCGGTTCCTTGGCAAGAGCAGTCATAATCACGTCGTTCAAGGGCTTTGGAAGCGCCGGATTCAGCTCCAGCGGCGGCTTCGGAACCGTGTTCAGTTGGGCTTCAAGAATACCGAAGGTGTTATCGGCTTCAAAGGGGCGCCGTCCGGCGGATAATTCATATAGCACAACCCCCGCAGAATAGATATCCGAACGCGCGTCAATGACTTCGCCGCGCACCTGCTCCGGCGACATGTATAACATTGAACCCATGGTCACGCCAGTGCGGGTAGCAACGGGATCAACGTTGGATTTGGCGATTCCGAAATCGAGCAGTTTCACAATGCCATGGGAAGTCACCATGATGTTCGAAGGTTTGATATCGCGATGGATTACTCCTTGCCCATGTGCATACGTCAGTGCAGCAAGTACCTGGTCGAGATAACTGATCGATTCTTCCAACGGAATCGGACCTTGCGAAATGCGGTCTGAAAGTGTGAACCCTTGGACCAGCTCCATCACCATGACGAGTTTATTCTCGACCCTGAAGGCCGTATAGAGCTTGGCGATATTAGGATGATCGAGCCGAGCTACCGTACGGATTTCGGCGTCGAAGCGATCGCCTAGCTCGGCTTCCGCCGACACATCATCCAGCAAAACTTTCATTGCCTCGACGCGTTTGGAAATGACGTGGCGCACCTGGTAAACCCGACCCATACCACCTTTCCCGAGGAGGGCAAGTACTTCGTAATCACCGACAAGCTTCCCGGCTTCAAAAGGCATAAGGGGATCTCCGATGCAGATTTCTGTACGATTCCATACTTTGTCGGCCGTCATTTACGGTCCGGCGCAATTGCAGCAACAAAGTAGCTCTGCACATCATACGCCAAACGACACCTCCTAAGCCACGTTTTCTATCTGCGTTCATCTGTGTTCATCTGCGGCGAAGTCCTTCCGCACACGAAAGAACATCTTTCACCTGAAATGTAGTCTCTCGAATGACGAATTCCGTATCCCGCCGGAACTGAGAGTTTTACAGTAGTAGGGAGGCGCCGCCAGCAAACCTTCCACATGCCCACCATACGTTCCGCTAGGAGACGATCAGGCCCCGCGGCCCGAACCGGTCTTCCCGCCCCGCGTTTGGATTCTCCTGATCTCTACTTGAATCCTCACCTGAGCCTTCTTGCATTCCAGCGCCGCGTCCTCGAGGAGGCTGAAGATCGCACGACTCCTCTCCTCGAACGCGTGAAGTTCGT
>JAFASD010000318.1 GCA_019244945.1 Acidobacteriaceae bacterium
CATCAAGCGCGATGCCGACGTGGCGGCGGCGGAAGCGGACCGGGACACAGCGATTCGGCGGGCGGAAGCAGTCCGAGCGTCGGCTGTGGCTAAGGCTCAGGCGGATCAGGAGCGAGTGCTCGCGGAAGCTCTCTCGATGGCCAAACAGGCGGAAGCCCAGCGCGACCTCGAGATCAAGAAGGCGCAATACCTCGAGACCATCAAGCGCCAGCAGGCGCAGGCTGACAAAGCCTACGATATTCAATCCAACATGATGCAGCAGCAGGTGATGGTGGAAGCCGTGAAGATCCGGCAGGTCGAGAAAGAACAAGAGATCAAAGTGCAGGAAGCCGAAATTTTGAGGCATGAAAAGGAGCTGATCGCAAACGTGTTGAAGAATGCCGAAATTGAGCGGCAGCGGATTGAAATGCTGGCGGAGGCTTCCCGCCGCAAGATGACGATCGAAGCCGAAGGCGCCGCGGCTGCTACCCGCGTTCAGGGTGAAGCGGATGCCGACATCATCCTGCGAAAAGGCGAGGCGGAAGCGAAGGCCATGAACGTGAAGGCAGAGGCCTATCAGGAATGGAACCAGGCTGCGGTGGTGGATAAGCTCATCACTGGCCTGCCGGAAGTGGTGAAGGCGATGGCGGCGCCGCTGGCCAATATCGACAAGATCACCATCGTTTCTACAGGTGATGGGAATGCCGCCGGGATGAACAAAATCACCGGAGACATGACCAAGATCGCAGCTCAGATTCCGGCTCTATTCGAGACTCTTTCGGGCATGCAGATGTCCGATTTGTTGGGGAAGGTTCGTGGAATCCGGGACCGTTCCGATGGTGAAGGCAAACGGAACGGACCCGCTGGCAATTCTTAAAGGAGAAGTTATGCCGTTATTAGATCGAGTAACCACGTTAATCAAGGCGAACCTAAACGACCTTGTCGATAAGGCAGAAGATCCGGAGAAGCTGCTCAAACAGCTTCTCCTCGACATGCAAAACCAGTACATGCAAGTGAAGACGCAGGTGGCGATTGCGATCGCCGACCAGCATCTGCTGGAGAAGCGACAACAGGAAAACCTGGACTCGCAGAGGGATTGGGTGCGCAAAGCCGAACTGGCGCTTCAAAAGAATGAAGAGGATCTGGCGCGCATGGCGCTGGAGCGTTCGCTGACGTACGAGAATGCCGCGAGAAACTTTTCACAGCAGATTGAAGATCAATCGTTTCAAGTTCAGCTTCTGCGCGACGCTCTCCACCGTTTGGAACAAAAGATGACGGAAACCAAGACGAAAACCGAGCTCCTGATCGCTCAGCATCGGCGCGCTCGGCTAGCCGTTCGCACCGGTACAAGCGCGATGAAAGATTTTGAGAGCGACATCGCCTTCGACCGCCTGCGATCGAGAGTATCGGAAGCCGAGGCGCTCGGTCACGGCTACCTGGCGGCGGGAGAATCGAATGGAGAGCAACGGTTGCGGGCGCTGGAAAAATCCGATCAGGTAGAGCGCCTGTTAACGGATCTAAGAATGAAAGCGATCGGCCCGGGCCCCCGGACTTGATTGGTTGTATTTGGGTGAGTCGAAATAAAAAGGCCGAATGGAAGCATTGTCCATTCGGCCTTTCGTCCCGGAGCGATGGGAGACGAAATTATTGTTGATTGGATTCGCCAGGCTGCTTCGAAGCAGTGCTGCTGGAAGCGTTCGATCCTGCAACCACACCCTGATTCACGAGAACTTTGACCTCAACTCGCCGGTTCTCCTTGCGGCCCTCTGGAGTTTTGTTGTCTGCCGCGGGGTGCGAAGTTCCCATGGCGGCCGGTGTCAGTATGCGGCGGGGCTCGACGTTAGAGTTCTGCTCGAGGTACTGAATGACGACATTCGCGCGCCGATCGCTCAGAAGCTGGTTTTTGGCAGCTTTCCCGGTTGTATCGGCATAGCCGGCAACTTCAATCACATACGCTTTTTCACTGAGCGCCTTTTGCGCTAGATCGTCCAACTCTTTCTTGTCGTCCGCGCTGAGAGCTGTGCTATTCAATCGGAAGTAAATGGTCTTGGTGAGTTCCTCTTTATAGTTGTCGAGATTAGAAACGCGGCCGTTCACATCCGTGACGCCCTGGTTCGCTTGGTCTGCTTCCGTCTTCACCTGTCCGACCTGTTGCTCGGTCTGCTTTTCTTGGCCCTCTAATTGACCCTGCCTCGTTTCCATTTGTCCAGCGCGGTTTTCGAGTTGTCCGGCGCGGCCTTCCAGACTACCGGTTCGCTCCTCGAGCGGATGCACGCGGGTGTCAATCTGCCTGGATGCGCGCATGGAATTGGGGTCGAAGGTTACTTTTTCGGCCAGCAGCTCCCCCTTCTCATTCCCTTTTCCTTGCGCCTCGATGTGAAGTCCGGGCACCAAAGCATCGACTTGCATAGCCGTCTTGCGGCCAAAGCTGCGCTTCATTTGAATCTTGGTTTCGCCCGTCAGATCGATGGTGCCGATGGCCTCATCATCTCCACGCAGCTTCAAGACGTCGCCGGTGCGCGAGATGATGACGCCTTGAACTTTCACTTGGTCTCCGGCAGAAAACGTGCGAGTATTTGGCTCTACAGCCAGGACAAGGGTCGCCGCGAGTAGCCCCTGGGCAACGAAGGCTATGCCTGTGCGGGTATATCGCGCTGCGATGTGTTTCATACGTAACTTCATCAAACCTCCTGGTATTCGTAATGTGGGGCGGACTACGATACGCAGTCTTATCGACCCTTCGCCAGTTAGACGCCATCGTTTGGGGCCTGTAACCGTAATTCTGCGTGCCCGGGCCAGCTTAAAACTTCTTTAACGTACTAAAGCCTTGCGAGCGGCGGCCGATCACCTCGCGCCAAACTGCTAGGTAACTACTCTCCGAAGGAAGGTACGTGTTCCCATCACAAAGACCAGCAGAACGGACAATCCTAAAGCGAAAAGGATCCAGGCTAGGCCGAGCGTCGGGAAATTGCGTCCGTTGAATGGCGGGACCATCGAGTAACGCAGACCCTCGGCTGC
>JAFASD010000078.1 GCA_019244945.1 Acidobacteriaceae bacterium
AAGACTTGCGTATCGATTTGGTGATATTATCCCCGAGGAGGACGTTCCATGCCGTCATACATTGCGCTGATTCGTTTTACGCAGAAGGGCATCGAAAACATCAAGGAGGGTCCGACGCGGCTCGATGCGGCCAAGAAGGCCTTCGAAGCTGGCGGTGGCAAGGTGGTGAGCTTTTTCCTGACGATGGGCCAATATGATGCGATTGTGATCACCGAGTTTCCGAACGACGAGAGCATCGCAAAAGTCGCGCTTGCGGGCGCGTCGCAGGGATTTATCCGGACCGAATCACTCCGCGCTTTCACCGAAGACGAGTACCGTAATATTATTCGTTCTCTACCCTAACAAGCCGTTCGGTCCTGAGGCTATGAAAGGCGGCGAAGCAGCACGATTGTAAAATCGTCGGCGAAGGCAGGGCTCCCGCACCAGCTGTGCACTTCCTCAGCCAAGGTTCTCACGAGATCGGCAGAGGGTTCGGATTTGTGCGCTGCGAGGAACTGCGCGAGTCCACTTTCCCCGAATTCATCGCCCCCTGGCGTGCAAGCTTCCGTAACTCCATCGCTGAACAACGCCAGCGTGTCTCCAGGTTTCAGCTCTATCTCGCTCCGTTCATATTCAATGGAAGGGAACACGCCCATAATCATTCCGCTTCCCGAGAGTTGTTCCACTGCGCCGTTAGAACGCAGCAGAATCGGATAGTTGTGTCCGGCGTTGCTGTAATGCAGGATTCCAGTAGCTGGGTCCAGCAATCCGTAAAAGAAAGTGATGAATTTGCCGAGCAGGCACCGTTCGGCGAGATTGCGATTGAGGATGGTCACGGCCGCTGCTGGATCAGGGCTTGTCTCGCGCAGCATTTGCACGCGCGCCTGGAGACTGGACATGAGTAGCGCAGCAGGCAATCCCTTGCCGGAAACGTCACCTACAACTAAGGCGAGGCGCCCGTCTTTGTAGGGCAGAAAATCGTAATAGTCGCCGCCGACCGTGTGGCAGGGCAGGTTGTATCCAGCCAGATCATAGCCTTCATAGGAAGGCGCTTCGGTGGGCAACAAACTCCGTTGAATCTCGCTTGCTTGCGCCAGCTCGGATTCCATCAGTTTTTCTGATTGCTCGACTAGCGCCAAGCGCGCGTGCTCGATGCGGATGGCTGCAACGTTGGCCATGACGGTGAGCAGATCGAGATCCTCGTGTGAGAAAGAGCGGATGAACATGTCGTTGTCGACATAAATCAATCCAATCACGCGATCGCCGGTCTGCAGCGGCACGGCCATCATGCTGCGCACTTTTTGGATGACGATGCTCTCCTGCTGGCTCAAAGCTTTGTCTAATTGCGCGTCGCTGATCACGAGCGAGCATTTCTCGCGCAGAACGCGATCGCGGACGGCCGTGCTGATGGTGAACCCCTTGCCTTTACTGGCGCGAACCACCAATTCGCCGTCTTCCAAGGTCAGGATCACTCCGCGCCTGGCTTCCATGGCGGAGAGAGTCAGATTCAAAATCGATGGGAACAACTCTTCGAGCGGTTGATGACCGGCTAACTCTTGACCTGCACGAATCAGCGCTTGAACGATGCGCGAGGTGTTAAGGGTTGCTTCCTTGTGCTGATGATTCGGCGTGGCCGCTTTTCCCAGAACCTTGTCGAGACTGGTGACAATCGTTGCCTCCCGGGTGGTCTTCTCTTCCTGGGGGACGAAGGAAACCACATTTCTCTGCGGATGAGCGCCGTGGTCACGCACTTCAATGGTCAGGTGCCCGGCGTAAATGCGATCGCCGGCTTTCAGGCGGTGTCGCTCTTCCTTCAAAGTCGTTGCATTGACAACTGTCCCGTTCCGGCTGCGACAATCCTTGACGAACCACCCGTTGTCCTCACGTTCGAAACGCAAGTGAGTGCGGGAAAGCCATTGATCGTTGGGATACGCCAAGTCGTTTTCCGGCGCCCGGCCCAGTGCGAGCGCGCGATTCTGCAACTCAACCGAGGTAGGGGGGCCTTCCGGCCCGGAAATCAGAAGATCCATGAATGAAATCCAACTTAGCACTAAAGTACTGC
>JAFASD010000102.1 GCA_019244945.1 Acidobacteriaceae bacterium
GCTGTATAGCTGGGATATCCATTGCTTCGGGTATCCAACTGCACTCAGGCCCGATGTCACAGGAGTTTGGGCGGCAGATCCGGATTTGAATACGCTCGCTGGTTTTCTCATCACAGCCGTTGAGCAAACGCGTTTCGACAAATATAATCAGCTGGCTTTGATTGGGCATAGTATGGGCGGACTTATCATTCAGCGCGCATTGCTAGATGGTTCATTCGTCTCAAGAGTTACCCATCTCGTCCTCTTTGGAACGCCGAGCGATGGCCTCAAGAAAGCGGGCCTGGGAAAACTCTTTAAACGACAGGTTCGCGACATGGACCGTGACGGAGCGTTCATCAGGCTTTTGCGATCTGATTGGACATCTAGGGTCGGCAACAATCCGCGGTTCGGCTTTAGAGTCATAGCAGGTATACGTGATGAGTTCGTTCCGCGAGAATCGTCGGTTGACGTTTTCAACGCGGAGTATCGATCGTTCATTGCCGGAAATCATCTGGAGATTGTAAAGCCTGCCGTGGCTGATGCCGACTCGATGAAACTGCTGGTCGGCCTGCTCACCAAACCCTCCGAAAAAGTGCTCGAAAGCGCCTCGGCTGCGACTACGGAATTAGACGAGTTGTGGAATCAACGCCAGGGGATGAACGAGACAGAGCGTGAAGAGCTTGTCTATCGCTTGGAGGCTGCCGGACGAGAGAAGGATGCAATCGATCTGCTGGAGGGCATGCCTACTCGAAGTACTAACCTGAACGGCGTGCTAGCGGGACGTTTAAAGCGCGCTGGCTAGCAGATCCAGTGCTTCATGCTGCGGACGGCCCACGCGCTGAACAAGTCTACCGTGAGGCGTACGTTGCGGCTAGTTCTGTCCCAGATCATGCACAAGCCTTCTACAACGGGATTAATTATGCATTCATGAGTCTAGCTTTACGCGAGCACGCGGAAGAGGTAAAGGCGATCGCCGCCGACGTAGTTAAGCATACTTTTATTGCAAATACTGACCGGTGGGCGAGGGTAACTCAAGGCGAAGCATATCTCTACTTGGGTCAACCGGCCGCTGCAATACTCGCCTACTGCGAGGCGCTTAAGAGCGACTGGAAGCCACGCGAACTGGATTCCATCAAGCGTCAGGCCGTATGGGCGGCACGGCTGATGAACGATCCAGGCAGCGAGAAGGAATTGGAAGCGCTATTCGATGGCGGCGGATTGTGCCTACGATAAAAATCCGATTCCGGCCGACAATCTCGTCGGCGCCTACTCGAGCTATATCCCGGCTGGAACGTCCAGGCTTCGCCAGAGATACCAGCTCGCAACTGAACAATAGGGATGCCACTTTTCAGCCATACGGGCGAGATCCGCAGGTTTTGGAAGCTCCGGTAATCCATATGCTTTTCGGACTGCGTTGCGAATGCCGAAATCGCCCAGAGGCATCACATTGGGACGCTGCAGCGCAAAGATCAGGAACATTTGCACCGTCCAAACGCCCACCCCTCGAACCTGTGAAAGGACCGAAATGATCTCCGCGTCTTCCAAAGCGGAGAGCTTTCGAAAATTGATTTCACGGCGCGCGACTCGCTCGGCCAGGTCCGTTAACGACGCTATTTTCTGCCGGGATAAGCCGCAGGCGCGCAATTCTTCTTGCGTTAGTTTCAAAAATGCGGTTGCCGTGAATCTCCGGCCAACAGCTTTGCGGAGCCGTTCAAAGATGCTTCGCGCTGCCTTGCCGTGAAGCTGTTGGAACGTGATGGACCGGGCTAACGTCTCGAACGTTGGCTCTCGAATCGCGAACTGGCACGGGCCTACCCGCTGGATGATTTGAGCCATAACGGGATCGGCTTTTTGAAGGTGCAACGTGGCTACTTCCATCGTGAGCTTCTAGACGATAATCATAACGAAGATGAGCAGTTTACTTAGACAATCGCGGGTTGCGGTCGCGGCGCTGCTGAGTTTGTGTTGGCAAGCCGGAGCGGCACCCCAGCAATCGCCGCCGCAGGATCAACCAGCCGGCCAGGAACCCACCATTCGAATCAATGTCGATCTGGTGAACATTTTTTTCACTGTTCGAGCGAAAAAGGGCGGGCAGCTCATTCCGAACCTCGAAAAGAACAATTTCACCATCTATGAAGACGGAAAGCAGCAGACCATTCAGAGGTTTTCACGCGAAACCGATCTGCCGCTTACTTTGGGCTTACTCATAGACATAAGCGCCAGTCAGGAGCGGCTGATTGACATCGAGCGGCAAGCGGCGTCGTCGTTCTTTTCAAGCGTAATCCGCCCGAAAGACGAAGCTTTTCTGATTTCCTTCGGGAAAAGTACGGACCTGTTGCAGGACTACACCAGCTCGCCACGACTGCTTACAGCGGCGTTGCAGGATTTGCGAGGCGATGGGCAACCTCCCATGATTGGGCGCGGTCCGATCCCGAATGTTAATACCGGGCCGATCCCCACGAGCGGCACCCCGAAAGGCACGTTGCTATTCGACGCCGTTTACCTGGCCTCGAATGAAAAGTTGAAGAGCGAAGTGGGACGAAAAGCGCTGATTCTGATTACCGACGGCGAGGATCAAGGAAGCTTTTACGACCGGCGCGGCGCCATCGAGGCGGCGCAACGGGCAGACGCGATCATTTACAGCATCTATTACGTCGACCGCGGGTTCTACCAAGATGCCGGAATGATGTGGGGCGGCGGAGGCGAATCGGATTTGCGGAAAATGTCGGAAGATACCGGCGGCCATGTGTTCACGGTTAGTTCCAAGCATCCTTTGAATGAGATTTTCCGCGAGATTCAAGATGAGCTCAGAAACCAGTACTCGATCGGCTACCAAACCATCAATCAAAAACGGGACGATACCTTTCGCCGGATCGAAATCAAGGTCGATAATCCGGACTATCGCGTCCAAGCCCGCAATGGCTATTACGCTACGAAGAACGATGCGCAGTAGCGTGTTCGCGCGCGGCTAAATAATCGCGCACAGCTTCCCGGAGAGGCGGCATGGGCGCGATGCCTGCTGCTTCGAGCTTGGCGTTCGAAAGAGGCGTGCATTTAGGACGGCGAGCCGCAGTCCTATATTCTCTTTCATCGGTAGGGTGAAGCATGGGCGACACGCTCGCCAATTCGAAAATCATTTTTGCGTAGTCATACCAGGAGATCGGCTGCCCAGCGGCCATGTGAAATAAGCCACGTATATTCTTCTCAACCAGATCGACGGTGCGCGAAGCGATGGCCGGAGCGTAGGTCGGAGATGCGACATGATCTTCTACCACGCGAATCGGATTAGTTGTCTTGGCAAGGCGGAGCATCAGCTCGAGAAAATTGCCCCGCGGCGTGAACATCCCCGCGGGTCCGAACACGCCGGCGGTGCGGATCACCAACGGGCTGCTCAGGTAAGCCTCGGCGTAGAGCTCACCCGCCAATTTGGAGACTGCATAGGCGCCCAAAGGATGCGGCATGTCGGTTTCGACATAGGGAGCACCCTTGGCGCCATCGAAAACGTAATCGGTTGAGTAATGGACGAATTGCACATCCGCTTGGCGGCAGGCCATGGCTAGATTGCGCACGGCCAAGGCGTTCGTCCGGTATGCGGCCTCCGGCTCGCGCTCCGCGATATCCACATGGTTGTAGGCGGCGGCATTGACGACGACCTGCGGATCGGCTTCAGAAATGGCCTGCTCGACGAGGGAATCGTCCGTAATATCGAGTGATTGGCGATCAAAAGCCTGAACGCTCCATTGACGGCGTTCAAACTCACGGCACAATTCGACACCAAGCTGACCGCCTCTTCCGAAGATAACCACCTTACGCTGCATTCTTTTGCAGCATAACCGATGAAATTGAGGCGCTCACATCAATGCATACGTGGGGATCAGTTGAACACACCTGGGGGGATGGAATGGAAGGTCTGAGACGGTACGCCTTCGCCGAGTAAGCCCTTACGCAGGGCCATCAGATTTTGTAAGCCGGTCAAGAAGTGAGCGACTTTTATCTCGACGTTCCAGGCGGGGCCGGAGGTCACGCGGCAGGAGAGTACTTCACCCAGGAATAGAACATCCTCGTGTTCCACGCTGACGACGGTGGAAATGGGGAGCGGTTCCGTGGTTTCCAGAATCAACCGCTTATGATCCATCCCATGGAACAGGCAAGGAATACTCCGTCGAGCGGAGCTCCCTGGCTGGGGAGCTACCTGAATGAGCGCAGAGCCGGAATGATCGGGAGACGAGGCAGTCACACCGGGCTAATCGGCCGGAATCAGTAGAAGTTGAGGAAAATTTCAGAAATGTGAATCGATAAAAAACCAAAGCGATGCGCCGACTGCGACAGGCACCAGCAGTTCCAACCAGGTCCTCAGGGAAAGAAAGCGCCGACGCTTTCGGCTGGGCGGAGTTTCGCGTTGCTGCGAGCGGATGGTTTCGGCTAAACGGCATTGGACGTTGCTTGGCTGACCTTGGAGCGCCCGGACCAATTCCTCGCGTCCACGTTTATCGGCGATCAAGATCGTGGCTGAATTGATACCGCGGGTGGACTGCTGGAGCTTTCTCCGCAATGCGGGGGGTATTTCTTCCACTGACCGATAAACGCGGGTTGCCTCGCTGGTGGCGATAAAGATGGTCGAGCTTCTTGCGGTGACCTTTGCCATGAGTGAAATTCCTAAGTTCCGGATGGGCGGAGCCGCTGGTATCCCGAGATTGCAATCTGGTGGCCGGCATTTTCCAAGGTCACCTGAATAAACCCGAGAGCCGCCTTGGATAGGGATTTATCCTTCCGGTAGATTAAGCCAACGCGGCGGATCATTGCCTCGGGGCCGAGCGAAACACACGCCAACGTCTTTGCCGCCACTTCCTCCCGGCAGTGCGACGCCGCCAGGAAGGAAAGGCCCAGGTTCGCCATGACGAAGCGCTTGATCATTTCGGTTGAATCCAGTTCCATTGAAACATTCAGGTCGTCCTGCACAGCGTCCAGCCAGGTGTTCAATCGCGCTCGGGTTGTGCCGGTTTTTGGGAGTAGGATCTGTTCGCCCTGCAAGTCGCGCGGCATAACACGTTCGTAAGATGCGAGTCTGTGCCCGGCTGGAACAAGCAATTTGATCTCATCGGAGTGAATTTTAGCGACCTGCAACTTTTTTTCCTGAACCGGCAATTGGGTGATTCCGAAATCTGCGAGATTGTCGAGAACGGCCTGTACAACCCGGGTCCCGTATGACCGATCGACCGAAAGCTGGACATTGGGGAACTGTTTCTTGAATTCGGCGAAAACACCGGGGAGCACGTAAATGCAAGTAGCCTCATTCGCGGCAATCACGAGCTCGCCCCGGGGAACTCTCTCCAATTCGTTAATGGCGTCCTGTGCCCGCCTACGCAGAGCCAGGATCTGTTCGGCGTGTTCGGCGAAGATGCGGCCCGCCACCGTCAGCGAAATTTTGGTCCCGAGGCGTTCAAACAGGGTTGTGTTCAGCTCCTGTTCCAACTGCCTCACTTGAGCGCTGATGGCGGGCTGGGTACGATAACAGGTCTGCGCAGCCTTCGAGAAGCTTTTTAGCCGGACGATCTCAAGAAAAGTATGAAGCTGATCGAGATCCATGGTGCATAACGGGGCACAGGCCGCCCAGGTTCAATAGAGCCGCTTGAGATCAAATTGTAGCAGCAGAACGGGATGGAACCGCCGGCGTGCAATTCCCAGTGGACTCGCCCGGTGATCAGTACTACGCCTTCAATCCACCTTCTTCAGGACCTTCGCGCCCGGGGGCAGCTCGAAGATCTTCGGCGGAAGAGGCTGATCGATCTCCACCTTTGTGGCGAATCTTTGGTATACCTTGTAGCCGTTTCGTTCGCGCTCGATGGAAAACGGCCACATGATTCCGCCCGCGTCGCGGTATTTATCGAACTCAGTGACCTCATCATTCCGGTATTTCGTTTCTCGATCGAGCCACGTAAACGACTGGTGAACCGGCAAGCTCGTGTTGTGATCGAAATACACGCGAACCGTCACGTCGTTGGCGTCAATGATGTCGACGACTTCGACGTGCGAAGTCAGATACACCTCAGAGCCGGCATACTCGAACGTCATGCCGGGCTCGCCGATGCGGTATCGCAACATATAGAGGATGTCGTGTTCGGTGGTTCTGGCGTAACGCTCCCAATTTTCATCGGGAATCGGGCGCGCCCCGCGAAACGTTATGTCCCAGCCCTGGTCTTGGAGAAACAGGTATGAATAGTCCTGCTTTTTCCCCAGCACTTCCCGTTCACGGAGGGCGACTCCCTTGGCAGGTTTTTGCGCGAGATATTCGGTGTAAATTCTGGCAACATCCAAGCCGCTGATCTGGTCGTGGAAGAAGGCGTAAATTCGGCCAATT
>JAFASD010000237.1 GCA_019244945.1 Acidobacteriaceae bacterium
TATGGGACCGGAGGCGACAATCTCGGGACCAAGAACCGCGCCCGACCTGATTCGCTCACGCAACGGCAGAATAAAATCTGCATCGCCCCCCATATCGCGCGTGCCGACTATCCCTTTTGCCACAAATAGATCCACAAAATCCGCGCCGGTCCCCTGGTGATGAGTGTGCATATCCCAAAGGCCGGGAATCAGGAATTTGCCTTTACCGCCAAGCCGGGTGGCTTCGGGCGGAATGCTGATCGTCGGTGCGATCGCGTCAATCCGACCATTTCGAATCAGCACCGTTACGTTGGCTCGATGCGCGCCAGTGATGACGTCGATCACGGTCACATCGGTGATGGCGATAGATGCGTTGGAGAGCTCTGCGACCTGTTGAGCCGAGGTTGAGGCTCTAAGCGCTGCCGATGTTAGAACTGCGTTTATGAGGCAGGCGAGAATTCCAAGTACTCGCGTGAACTTCATTGCCATGACCATACTACTGATTCAAGATTGGAACAGAAAACTCGCGGTCTTATTACTGCAACTCGGAAGGTCACGAGCTAGGGCTCGGATACACCCGTACCGTGATGAGAAAGCTGCGGTACTCGGTTTGCCCGCGTTCCTTCAAAGGCTCTATAGAGTCGCTGTCTCAGGCTTCCCTCAGCGCTGATCGGCTAACCCCGTCGGAACGCGGAAGCAGATTGCCTTTGACCACCCGAAAGATAATCCCTGGAGCGAGCAGCGATGGAACCGGAGCGATCAAATTCACTACGCCTACCGCCCCGCTCACTTCCGCAACATGCGCTTCGGCGTGACCACCGCCCGCCGCGGCTGGCTCGAAGCACCCGACGTTCTCAACACCAAGCCGCTCACCGAGTTTGCAAACACGTTGCGGCAAAAATGAGCATCGCAGAGTAGCTACTTGAGCCGGAAGTTTACCTCGATGTTCGCTCTAACATCGACAGGGCTACCTTTACGGCGGCCCGGTTCAAAACGCCATTCTTCTACGGTGTGAACGGCGTTCCCATCCAGACCGGGTTCGAGGCTTCTTTCCACATGAGCATCGCCCACGCGTCCGTCGGCGCCCACAATCACAGACAACAAAACGGTGCCTTGAATCCCCTTGTTCTTAGCGTCGTCTGTGTAACTCGGCTCTGAATGAGCAAGAAGCTTCGGCGCAGAAACATCACCGCCGATCTTGTAAACTTTCTGCGCATACATCGGCATCACTGAGCCGAGCAGCAGTAGCAACGAAGCAAAAACGATCCCAGAGCATTTGGCGAGTTTAGGATCTGTTCCGTGATCGCGGCGCGAATCGAGCACGTGCGCAAAACGAGCTCGAATCCGGGTAAATGGGCTTTTGCCGGCGAATCCGCAGGCCGAAAGAAATGGTGACGGCAGTTCGCGCGCCGTCTCTAACAAAATCCCGGCATACGAGGCCGGTGTTACTCCACTCATCAATACAGCGTCATCGCACGACAGCTCCTGTTCCCGATCGAGACGCGCAGCGATCATCCAGACTAGCGGGTGGAACCAGAGCAGAGCGCAAGCGAGTTGCGACACGTACTGCGATAAGGAATCGCAGCGGCGGATATGCGCGAGCTCATGCAGTAGAACGGCGCGCCGATGGAAGAGATCCCAGTCGACCGCCGCATCTGGCACGATAATCATCGGGTGTAGCGCGCCACACGCGAAACTCGAATTCACACGACCTCTCCGGAGCGAAACGCGCAAGGGATTGAGGCGCAACTGCTCTGCAAGTAGCGCGACATCCCGTTGCCAGACTTGATCCTCGAAGGGCAGCGATCTCCGCTGCTCTCGTCTGACCAGGAGCCAACCCGCAGCCGCGCGGAGAAAACAAATTGCCATTCCGGCCAGCCAGAGCAAAACAACCGCTGATTCCCATCGACTGGCCATAGCTGCTCCACCCACCGAGGAACCCCGTCCCTGAGCAGAAGAGATTTCAACAAGACGGAATAGATCTGCCCCAACTCTCCACGACGGCATGGTTAGCATTAGCAACGGCAGCAACACGACCCCGCACATCGTCAGAACGCAAATTACGTGCCGCGTGCTCGCGGTCGCTCGGCGCAGAAATCCAAGACAAAGGATCGCGGCGAGCAGAAGGACTGAGGCTTTGATCGTCAACAGAATCAGGAAAGATACCACCGCATTTGCGTCCATTTACTTAGCTTCCTTTCGCGCTTTTTCAATCATCAGCGCCAACTCGTTCAGTTCTGCCTTGGTCAGCGAAAAGGCGCCAGGGTCCAGAAAAGCGGCTGCCGCCTTTTTTGCCGACCCATCGAAAAACGTGTTTACAACGCGCTCGAGAGCGGATCGCCGCGCCTTCTCCCTGCCGACCGTGGGCACATACACGTACCGCAGTCCTTCTTCAACGTGGCGCACAAAACCCTTGCGTTCAAGCACACGCAAAATTGTGCGCACCGAAGAATAGCTGGGCTGGTCGGAAAGATTTTCGAGAATCTCCGTTCCCGAGGCGCGCCCCCGTGCAAACAGAATGTCCATGATCTGGCGCTCGCGCCTGCTTAACTGCTGCTCGACATCTGGCCGGGAAAGCTGGGCTGAAGAGCTTCTGCGCATTTTTTAACTGCCTGCGTATAAATTAGCACAAGCTTTCAGAACTGTCAAAGGGGCGGTAAAGATTTTTTCCAAACACCAATTCTGTGCCCAGTTGCCGGTACTCCGTTTGCCCGCGATCCTTTAAAAGCCGGTAGAGTCGCCGTTCCCTCAGGCTTCCCTCAACGCTGATCGGCTAACCCCGTCCGAACGCGGAAGCAGATTGCCTTTGACCACCCGAAAGATGATCCCTGGAGCGAGCAGCGATGGAGCCGGAGCGATCAAATTCACTACCTTGTGAAAGGCCAGCGCTATTGCTGCATCGCGATGCCCCGCGCGGTGCAGTCTCGACATGTACCAGTTCATCAGCCTCACCGAAGTAGTGCGCGGACCGACGGTTTCGGGAATCCTTAGATCGGCGCTGGCCGTAATTCTCCAGGGAGTGTCGATAATCTTCGCCGCTGAGCGGAAAAATCGCGTGGCCAAACCGTCCAGACCCCCACGTATTTCCCGTTGCAGGGCGAGCGCCTCCTGCGCCGCTACCGACATCCCTTGCCCGTGCAGAGGATTGAAGCTTGAAATGGCATCGCCGAACACGATCAAACCTGAAGGAAAGGCTTTCAGCCTTTCGTAGCGGCGGCGCACGCTTGCCGGGAATCTGGACGCGATGGCCTCCCCGATAGGGTCAGCATCCTGAATCGCATCATAAATATGAGATGCGGGTAGGCTTCGCGCGAATGCGCGGAAGTCTGCCAGATCTGTGTCGGGGCCATTACCAAAATAGGACCACAATGTCACGGTCCAACGATCGTCCTCTTGCGCAAGAATGACGCCGCCGCGTTTTCCGCTTGGCGTCGCCGGTATGACGGCCATAAGGTCGCCCCCGAGCTGCTCGGATCGGCGGCGGAACAGTCGTGTTGTGTAGGACAGCCCGATCTCAATTCTCTCTTCCAGTGGAACCGGATACCCCAATTCCGCGAGAAGCTTTGGGCTCTGCGACCCCCTCCCCGTTGCATCCACGATCAAGGTTGCCGGCCACTCTCCATCCTCTGTTCTTACTCCTGTAATCCGGGCACGATCGCTTGACGCCGCCAACGACAAAACTCTGATGCGGTCACAGAGTTGAACATTGCTGATTGCTTTCACGCGCTGCCGAACGGAAGCTTCAAGCAACGGGCGGCTCATAAGAATGCCATCGAGACCGCTTACGAAACGGGCCAGAAGGCCACCTTCAAAAAAGCGCCGGCTTCTGTTTGCGATGTCGCCGCGCACCGCGCCCGCCTCAATGAGTTCTTTCGACAGGTTCGGGAAAAGCGCCTCGAGCGCACGGCCTCCGCTCGCTAGCAACCCATGCGTGTGGCGCCCCTGTGGCACGCCCCTCCGCTGCGCGATTGTTTCGGGCAGCTCGTCGCGTTCGAGAACGAATACCTCGCGAAAGTGCTCGAAAAGCACGCGTGCCGCAAGCAACCCGCCCAGACTGGCCCCGATCACGATCGCTCGTTCAGGAATTCCTTTGCTCAAACATTCTTTCTCCAGGGTCAATCATCAATCTCCCGGAGCGATTATGCTTTTGCGCGGGACTTTAAGTCCTAAACGAAAGGCAAGGTTTCGATAAAGAAAATCCAAATGTGCGGTAACAAACGTTATCTGTGCTCTTCTTCAGACTCGCCGCGACCAAAAAAGGAAGCCCGAAGGCTCCCCTTTTCTTAAGAATCAGACGGAGTCAGATTACCCGAAGCCTCGAATCTCGATCATTAACGACGTGCCGGCGTTTTCACGTCAGCTTCGCCGCGCTGCCTCGATGGCGGCGATGTCGATCTTCTTCATCTTCATCATCGCAACGAATGCTCGCTTGGCCGCTGCGCCGTCGGGATCACTGATCGCTTCCATCAGCCTTCGCGGGGTGATCTGCCAGGACAGTCCCCAGCGGTCCTTGCACCATCCGCATGCGCTCTCGCTGCCACCGTTCTCAGTGATCGCGTTCCAGTAGCGGTCGGTATCGTCCTGATCCTCGGTGAGAACCTGGAACGAGAAGGCTTCCGAGTGCTTGAACGCCGGACCGCCGTTCAAGCCGAGACAGGGGAGTCCGATGACGCTGAACTCGACCGTGAGCACCTGTCCCTGCTTGCCGCTCGGATAGTCACCGGGCGCGCGGTGTACGGCTCCGACGGCGCTGTTCGGAAAGGTCTTCGCGTAGAATCTCGCGGC
>JAFASD010000255.1 GCA_019244945.1 Acidobacteriaceae bacterium
CCTGTAGTCAAACTGCCGTTCGGCGTGTCCATTTTGGCCATCGGCTCGAAGACCAAGCCAAGTGCACGACCAGCCTTGGGCAGCGACCAACCGACTTAGGATCGAGCGCTTCTGGTTACGAATGTCGCACCCTGAATATGGCAAGCAGTTCAGGAGGTGGACCGTCCATCTCAAATCCTAGACCGTGGCGCAAATGATGATCGATGCACGACTACCGTTGGTGAAATGTTCAGGTTGCCATCGGAATTATGGGAATTCCTAGTCAGGAAACGAGCACCTCGGACAACGCGCAAGAGGCGTTCGGCACCACCAGGCCTTGCGCAATGGAGAGCTCCAAATGTTTCGTAACACCAAGCAGAGCGTCATTGCACCGTCACAGGATCGACCACCTAATTGCGAGGCAGTCATTCCAAAGGCGAGACCCAACGTAGCCTCAGCAAGTGTATCTGTCGCTGGTGGACTGTGGGGGCTTGCGTCGTGAAAGTCGCACTCGGGCTCACCTTCATGATCACTTGTACGGTCGTCGCAAATCTGCTCATGAAGCTCGGCGCAATCGCACGTCCGGAAGACCGCATATTACGTATTGTCGACTGGAAAACGTTGGCGGGTCTTACGTCTTTTGGTTTCGCGGGCCTGACCTACGCTTGGATATTGGCATTTTTGCCATTGAACGTCGCCCAGTCCTATACAGCGGCACAGTTTGTCGCTGTCATCTTTGCCTCAGCCATTGTCCTGTCCGAGCCGATTTCGATGACGCAATGGGTCGGCATCAGCTTGATTTTTGCCGGAATAATGATCGTTGGGGTGGGACGGGGCACGATCATCTAAACCAAGTTTAGCCAGTTTTCTCCAAACTATGTCTATGACCATAGGCTAAAAACCTGTTTCACCGCGCAACGTGGAACACGTATCTTCAGGTATTTTACTGATACGGTGGAGGATTTGAAACTGGCCACCTTCCCAGGCAGGTGTGAACTCCTTGCGTATCGCTTCGTCGAATCCCTTCTTACTTTGGTCTTCCCTGGCGGTCATGGACGGAAATACTTTTCGTAAAAAATCCTCATTGTCCCAAAGGGTATTCAAGACAATTACCGACGCTCCCGCCGTAATTTCCGCACACGTCTCCCTGTATTGCTCCGCGGTAGTGTAGTGTGGAACAAATACGTCGTACTTGGCGGCCTGCTCTTTGGCCGTGAGATACGGGAGCATCGGCATGTAGGGGTAGAAGAAAGTCGAAGCCGAATCTGAATTCAACTGATCGACCAAGTCAGCCGCGCCATCCTCCCGAAGCGCAACGTCGCCTGGGGGCGTGTGGGTCAGTTTCGTCTGGAGTGCATGCTTCGCATCCCAATAGAAATTGAAGATGTCTGGCAAGTAGAAGAGGGGCACGAGCCCTGCCACGAGATAGATCAATTCGCGTGAAGCCCTATTTACAAGTATAGCTAAGCAATAAGTTGACAAAGGAAGCGAGAGAGGCAGTGAAAAAGCGATATGCACTAGATCTGGGCGAGGAAAAGCCCCTAGAACACCCGCCAGCGCCAGAGCCGTACTCGTCCACAGGATTTGGTCCCGCGAAACGGATCGCCATCTCAGCACGAAAACCAGCGCCATCACAAAAGCGGTAATCGGATAAGTATATTTGAGGGAATTGCTTATGGGGCCACCAGCGGCGAACGGCACGCTTTGAATAGATGAGTATTGTGTCGCGGGAAATACAATAACATCGGCGAAGGCTGCCACAAGGGAACCCTGCGATTCAATGAAAAGAAGGAGCAAGATGGGTAAGACCGCACAGCCCGCAACAAAACTCAAAAATACCTGTCGCGCTCCAGAACCCATGAATGCAATCGAGGCGGCGATAGCCGCCAGCGCGCCCCTGGTCGGCGTGATCATGGCTGCCGCGCCCGCCGCGAGGCCGGACAAGAACGGCATCGAGTTTGATGCTAATCCAGCCCGGCCCCTCCTGAGAGCGGCCCAGGCTGAGATCATCGAGAACAGTGTTGTGAACCAGTGGTGGCTAATCTGAAGGCTCCATACCAGCTGGGACCAGATTACCCACGCAAGCGCCGCGGCCGCAGAAATCAAGACGTGCTTCGACGACTGGAGACAACAAAGGTAAGTGAAACACGCAATCCCTGTGATGGTCAGAATCGCCAGAATCCGTTCCGCAACAAAAGACGAGCCAGCAACACGGAACCAGCCTTCAACGAGCAGGAAACCGCCTGGCGGCAGAAATTCAAAAAAATCTGAGTAAATACGCTCTCCACGCAGCATGCGGTCGGCGCCATCCAATAAAACTCCTTCATCTCCGAGCCATGCGATGTTGCGCAGGAAAGGCATACACAACAAAACGGTGACCGAACACACGGCGAAGATTGCAATCCACCCACGCCAAGGCTTTTCATCGATTGTCGCATTAATCACGACACACTACTCTTGGAACAATTCAAACAGGAGAGTCGTCCATTTGTCGTCTGACTCGTTCCAAGGTGGGCTAAACGGAGGCCGCCTCGAATGTGAATACTATCCGTATTCTCCTGCATTATTTCTCTCCTCAGAGTATTTTTAAAACTGCGCGATAGACAAAAGTGCAGACAGCAAGGATCCCAATTATGCTGACATACTTCTTCCACGCAGGCGCTCTCAGGTCTCCTGGTGGGTACGACCACATCCGTCCGACAGGCGTGAGAATCCAAAAAGCCACTATGGCACCCATCAAAGCCAAGGAAAGGCGGTCGGTCAGCCATGACAGGACGGCCGCGCTGGCCGCGCCAATTGTTGTGATCAATGTGAAATGAAAATAGGGCCGCACTTCTTCCTCCAGGTACCCCAATTGGGCAGCGTTCATGAAAGCGTATTGTCTACTCGCAAATCGATACTTCACCGCCTGATGTCATGGGCGCGGCAACCTGTGCTCATGCACTCAAGCCGACAAAGCGCATCGGGACCATCGGAATGATGATTAGCCTATCGTAAATCTTGTCTTACTGGGGTACTCATTAGGATCAAGCGCTGATATGGGCCGTATTTAAGATTAAGGAGACGAGCTGTTGCTCTTCAATCGAAATTCTATTCGCGCTGCAGCAGCCAAAATGCCCTTGAGGATCATAAGCCGCACTCGAGTTCAGTGAAAGAATAGATAATCACAAGAACCGACCAAAAGGGTCCGTTCCACCCAGTGGTTCCTCCAATCATCGGTGGCCTGCTTTTCGCACCGCTCTGATCGCTTGGATGACCTTCGGCGCGAGCCCGGACGACAAGGGCACCTGCCGACTGGTCTTCAGCGATGAATTTATTGACAGACCCGTCAACCACGAAAAATGGCTTACGACACGGGCAACGGCGGCGAGGGTCGGGGCAACCGCGAACTCGTTTTAAGGCGCGTCCGCAAATGCGTTCGTAAGGGATTGGTTTTTGCATATCGTTGGCCGCCGACGTGACGAGCCGCCGCTCATTTGCATTCCAACCTTGAGAGTTACGGGCTGAGCAAGGGAAATTCGGCGCGATTTTGGTCGAGCCCGTGGGTCAGGGTGGGTCGGCTAGAATTTATCTCGCATCCCTGCGCAATATGCCGGGACTCCCAGGACCCGCCAGGTTCCTGTCCTGTCCCCCGGCGGATGGGCGGGGGACTACCGGTGGTCACGCGTTTTCCCCGCGCGACGGACCGTCTTGCAGAACACTCTGGGGAACTGGGCTGATGTAGACACCAATCCGCCGTTTGTCTGCCGAAGCTAAGGTTTTGCCTTGTTTAGCAGAACTACATTGCTTTCCGGCAACAGCCCCATTTTTGGGAGTGACGCACGTACAGTCGTAGCGACGTAATTTGGAGCGAGGTGCGCGTAGTGTTTTTCCGTCATGCGGGTGTCGGCATGGCCTAGCTGGGCGGCGATCACGCCCATGGGTGCGCCCTTCGTCGCTAGCACCGATGCATAGGTATGGCGCAGGACGTGAAATGTCACAGCCGGCTCAATCTTTGCCCTTTTCGATGCGTCGATGAGCGGACGCTGTTGGTGGGACGCCTTCCAAGGCGTGCCGTCAGGTCGGCGGAAGATCAGGTCGCGGGGCTTTCGTCCCGCAGTGAGTGACTTGAATAGCTGCGTGCCCTCCTCCGTCAGCGCGACGTGACGAGGCTTTCCCGCCTTCGACAGTCGCACGGTCACGGTTTCAGCCTCGGCATTGAAATCTGAAGAGACCATCCTGGTAAGCTCGCCATAGCGGCATCCGGTGAGCAGAGCGCCGCGGACCAGATCCCGAAAGCCAGCCGCGCTCGCATTGACGATGCGCTTGATCTCGGACTCGGTGAGATACCTCACCACGGCTGCATCGGCTTCCCGGAACGGCTTCACCTTGCGCCAAGCCTCGTCGCTGCTTACTCGTCCTTCCTGAAAGGAGTAATTCAGCGCAGCCTTCAATATCGTCAGCACACGGTTTGCAGTTGCCCGGCGGGCGCGCATGGCATCGGGATCGAGTTCGGCGACTGGCCTGGTTCTACGGTGGTTGGCTGACTTAGCCGTTCTCAACAATTTCGGCGCCTCACTCAATTTGGACAGCCATTCTCGGATGCGGCCGGCGGACAGCTTTTTGATCTCCACTCCTCCGAGATCGGGGATGATCCTCGCGTCAGCGACGTAGCGGTCTACGCGCACGCCCTTCGAGCCACGAGCCTCCCTCGCCTCGAAATACAGCTTGAGTTCGCTAGCCACAGTCCTTTTCTCGGTGCCCTCCTCCGCGCCGGTCGAGCGCCGAGCCGCTTGATCGAAGTATTCCCGTGCCTTCTCTTGCGCGTGGGAATAGGAGAGCACAGCAGGACTTTCGGCTTCGAGGGCGTCGTCCGCTGGACCGAGGGCCTCGTAGCGCTGCCTGCCATCTTCGGCGCGATTGCGTGCGATCCAGCTCCCTCCCTTTGCGCCAGCGCGATACCCGAGAGCGCACCCACGCGAAACGGCTGTCCAATACGGCTCTCGGCGTTTGGCCAGCTTCAACCTCGCCGATCGTGTGTCGATCTTGTTATTGCGAACGGTGCGCGCCACTGATCTCTCCACTTGAACAATTCATACGGAAAAGATGTGGGCGAACAAGGGCGAAAAGTATCGAGCGAAAAACCAAAACCTCCTTGCAAATCAAATATTCGCGACCGTTCGCAGGCGTTCGCAAAACGCGTCGTTATCCCCCCGTTCACGGCGAAAACAGGGGTTCGATTCCCCTTGGGCGCGCCAAAAACCAAGGTGTTTCGCCGCGGTGCAGTTCGTAAAAGCCCTGCTGGAGGGAGCCAGTCACGAACCG
>JAFASD010000301.1 GCA_019244945.1 Acidobacteriaceae bacterium
TCTTCGACCCCCACGGCGACTACACCGGTCTTGCAGACCTCCAGAATCTCAGAGGCCGCGTAAACCGCTACTACGCTAAGTTCCCCGTCTTCGATGAACCTGCAGATCGTGTCAGACAAGTTATCGAGTCGCTCTCTTCTTACAATCTTGCCAAGTTCCAAGCGGAACACTTTGAGGATATTTTTGCCGCAGCAAAGGCCTTTGTTAGCGCACCCGACCCAGAACTGGCCCAACGAACTGAGTGGTTATCAAACTATCTTCAGAATTCGAACCTCGCCAAATATGGAATTCAGCCGGATTTGTACTTCTTCGGCGATTTCATTCAAGCACTGGTTGCGGCCGGAAAGGACAGTGATCAAGCCGCATTTCAGCAGATTGAACAATGGACAGAGAAGCGGTTCTCGTTCACCCGGCAACAGGCAAATTGGCTTGAGGGGTTGTTAACCCGTGTTCGACCTGCTGCCAAAGCGTTGCGCCTGATGGAAGGTATCAGCAGGAAAATTTCGGGTGAAGCTGCGCCGTTACCGAATGATCGGAAGGTGCTCGTGCGGCACGGTGGAATCAGCATTGTTGTTCTCGCTGGTTACACAAGTGACTTTCAGGCGACGCTATACAGCTTGGTAGCAAGTGAGCTGTTCCAGGCGCGCGTCGACGGCTCGCTACCGTTCCCTGTGCTGCTCGTTCTTGAGGAAGCGCACAACTTTGCTGGTGCTCACGCCAATACGACAGCAGAGGCTAGAGCAATCATGACCAGCAAGCAGATTGCGCAGGAAGGCAGAAAATTTGGAGTTGGACTGGTTCTGGTCAGTCAACGCCCGTCGCGGCTCGATGAGACGACGCTTTCACAATGCAACTCATATGTGATCATGCGTATGGTCAATCCGGCAGACCAGAATTTTGTGCGCAAAGTTTTCGAAACAGTCGTGGAGGACGAGGCCAACCTGCTTCCCGACCTTGATGTGGGCGAGGCGCTGCTCTCTGGTCAATTCATTAATTTTCCGGTTCTTGTAAAGGTTAAGAGCCCTGATTCAAAGGGTGAGCGAGAAGAGGAAGACGCTTTCGTCCAGCTTGAACGAGCAGCACGTGAGACGCAGAACGACAACAAGCATGGATCATGATCCTCGTCCCTGGGCTTAGCCTGAAGAATCTAGAGCCGCGGGTTTGGGATCCGAAGTCGCCATTTTTCCTGCCTGAACTTCGGGCCGTCATGGTCTCCTACGCTGATTTCCACCGCATGCCTGCTCGCAGATTCGCGGCAATGAAACAGGGACTCGCATCTTGGCTTGGCGTCAGTTCGGGTGTGAAAGTCTATTTGGATAACGGCGCCTTTTACTTTCTCCGTCGTCCCGGACCAAGACCGCAACGAGCATACGAAGAGTTCGTGGAGTGCGCCACTCCGGATTGGTGGCCGATACCGCAGGACTACATCCCGGCCCCGAACATGCCTCCTGCCGCCAAGGCTCGCTGTTACCAACGAACGATGGAAGTAAATCGCAACTATCAACACGATGGGTATGTGCCCGTCGTTCACATCGGCCCACTATTGCTGCGATATACAAGCGCCGTTCTAGAACATCCAAAACTGAGTCAAAAGCCGAAACTTGCGCTGGGTGGAATTGTGCCCAACTTACTACGCGCACCAAAGGCGATGGCGTATGTTGATGTGCTCAAGGGTTTGCTCCATGTCCGCGACAAGTTCGAAACAAAGGATGTGCATGTCTTCGGTATTGGAGGTACTGCAACAGTTCATATAGCCGGCCTAATTGGGGCCGCTTCCGTCGATTCGAGTGGCTGGCGTAACCGGGCGGCGAGAGGGTTGATCCAACTTCCCGGGAGCGGGGATCGGATCGTTGCCAATTTGGGCAATTGGCGTGGACGTACGCCATCCGTCGGAGATTGGGAACAGCTTGAAACATGCAAGTGTCCCGCGTGCAAGCAGACGGGTGTGAGAGGGCTGAAAGCAAAAGGTATTGAGGGGTTTTCGTGTCGAGCCACACACAATCTGTTCGTGTTGCTGCAGGAAGCAAAGTGGGTTGAGAAGCAGATCAAGGCTGGCTCGTACGAACGCAAGTATGGGGACAGGCTCGATAATTCCATTTACCAACCGATCATTCGCGCGCTTTTGGAATTACAGAAAGGGCATTCCCAGACATGAAACATGCGTTTATATCTGAAGCGCTGGCCGTAACGCCGATTCGGAAGGTGAGCCGGCAGAGCGCAACTGAATTTTTATTTTTATGAAGGAAAGCACCCGTGTTCAATTCCCAGGCCCTATTTTGGCTCGCCGACGCTTCCCCTAAGATATCCGCGATGCGGGCCGGAAGGCCGAACGCTTCTTGCGCGAGCAGCGCGAAATTGAAGACAGGGAACCAAAGGAGCGCGTGCAGTGAGAAGTGGAGAGAAACTGCACAAATAACTGCACAGTGGCAGAGGAAAGGAGGATGCTAGATCGAGCTAAGCTGTTGGTGCGGATGAGAGGACTTGAACCTCCACTTGGTTGCCCAAACTAGAACCTGAATCTAGCGCGTCTGCCAATTCCGCCACATCCGCGAGGTGAGGTGGACGCCCTTATTGTAATCCAGCCGTGCTACTATCACGCGCAAGCACATGTTCCGGCTGATCTCGATCGCTTTTCTCCTTTTCGTTTGCTTTCCGTTGCCCCGCGCGTTCGGCGCTGAACCGGTGCGTCTCATACTCGATACCGATATCGGCAATGACGTCGACGACGCATTGGCCCTCGCCATGATTCACGCGCTGCAAAATCGCGCCGAGGTGCGCCTTCTGGCAGTCACCATCACCAAAGACAACCGCTTCGCCGCGCCTTTTGTCGATTTGGTCGATACGTTTTACGGCCGGTCCGACATACCCATCGGCGTCGTTCATAAAGGCAAAACGCGACAGGATTCGCCGATGCTGGAGGTCCCTGACCAGCGGCGCGATTCGAGCGGCCACTATGTTTATCCGCACCGTCTTGAAGACGGATCGCAAGCTCCGGAAGCTGTCGAACTTCTCACGCGCATCCTCTCCGATCAGCCCGACCACTCGGTGACCATCGCGCAAATCGGCTTCAGCACAAATCTCGCACGTCTTCTGAAAGCGCCCGGAGGCCGCGATCTCGTCCTGCGCAAAGTGCGATTGCTTTGTCTGATGGCGGGCAATTTCGAAAAGCCCGAACCGGAATATAACATCTACACCGATCCCGATTCCGCTAAATTTCTGTTGCAGCAATGGCCCACGCCCATGATCTTCAGCGGCTTTGAAGTCGGGCTGGTTGTCACGTTTCCTTACCAGAGCATCGAAAAAGATTTCGCGTACACGGACAACCATCCAATCGCCGAGGCGTATCACTTGTACGTTCAGAAACCGGAAGATCACCCGGCTTGGGATCCCACAGCGGTGCTCGAAGCGATTCGCCCGGATCGAGGCTATTTTGATCTATCTGGTCCGGGGGACGTGAGCCTAGGTCCCAAAAACACCACGGTCTTCACGCCAAATCCTCAGGGAAAGTGCCGCTATCTCATTTGCAAACCCGACCAGGTCGGGCGCGTTCGTGAGCTGATTGCGACACTCGCGAGTGAGCCGCCAATGCTCTCATCGTCTTCTGTCAATGCGCACAGAATGATTTTTTAGGCGAGCGGAAAAGACTCCGCCGCGTCCCGGTTAAAATCAAGTTAATGCCAGCAACTCCCGTGAACGCGAGCAGTTCCGTTCCCCTACGCTCCCCTTCTCTGACAGTCGTGCTCGCGTGGCTGATTCCCGGTTCGGGTCACCTTCTCCTCGGACGGCGCGGTCGCGGCGCGATTATTTTCGCAACCGTCCTGGTCACCTTCGCCATTGGCTTGTTGATGCGTGGACCAATGTTTCAGCCGGGTGGGGCAGGGGACCTTTTGTCGAGAGTCATCCAGTATGGTGGATTTCTTGGCGATATCGCCGCGGGTTTGCTGTACTTCGTAGCTGTTTGGCTTGGGTATGCAGCCCCGGATGAAGGCAGTCATGCGACTGATTACGGTGCGAAATTCCTGGTAGCCGCGGGTTTGCTCAACATTCTGGCGATGGTCGACGCTTATGAAATTGCGACCCGCCAAAAGGATTAGCAGCGAATGAAACTGGACATGGATCATTTCGAAGTTTCCATTCTCTTCGCGTTGCTCGCAAGCATCGTCTTGGGAATTGTTACGAAGCGCACCGACCGGGAACGCGTTCAGTACGGGATCTATTGTTTTGGATGCTTTATGGCCGCACTGTTTTGTATTGGCTGGTTCATGCGGCTGCTGCATGGCTGAGTCCTTCTTCCGTGGACGCAATCGATGAAAACGTTTTACATCGAGACTTTCGGCTGTCAGATGAATGCCCACGACTCGGAGAAAGTTGTCGGGACACTGCTTCAGAAAGGCTACACGCAGGTCGAGCGGCCGGACGAAGCCGAGCTCGTGCTTTACAACACCTGCAGCATTCGCGATAAGGCAGAGCAGAAAGTCTTCAGCCGTTTACAGCAATTTAAGCGCGAAGCAGGAAACGGGAAAGTTTTCGGCGTGCTGGGTTGTGTCGCGCAGCAGGAGGGGGAACGCATTTTCGAGCGCGCCCCTCATGTCAGCCTCGTGGCGGGTTCGGCAAGCTATACGAAACTACCGGAGCTGCTGGTTCAGGTCGAGGGAGGGAACCGCCGCGTCACCGGGCTAAGCCTTGATACGGATCAAACCTTCGACACGCCTTTCACGCAACGCGATAATCCGCATCGCGCCTACATCACGATTATCGAAGGTTGCGATAAAGCCTGCGCGTATTGCGTGGTGCCCTTTACTCGGGGACCCGAGCGCAGCCGGACGAGTGAGAGTGTCCTGCGAGAAGCCAGCACTCTCGCCGGCTCTGGTTATTCGGAAATTCAGTTGTTAGGTCAAAACGTAAATAGTTATCGGGATCCTTCTTCGTCGGGCTGGGATTTTGCTCAGCTTCTGGCGAACACCGGAAACGTACCAGGAATCCGCCGCGTACGCTTCACGACCTCACATCCGCGTGATTTCGTGAAAGACATTGTAGACGCAATCGATGACAACCCGGTATTGTGCAACCACGTTCATCTTCCCGTGCAATCCGGTTCAAGCTCGGTCCTTTCCCGCATGCAACGGCTCTACTCGCGCGATCAGTATATGCGCCGCATCGAGTGGATGAAAAATGCAAAGCGCAATATCGCGATTACCACCGATATCATCGTAGGCTTTCCCGGCGAAACCGAATCAGATTTTGAGCAGACCCTTCAACTGGCTGAGGAGGTCGAATACGATTCGATGTTCATTTTCAAGTATTCGAAGCGGCCCAATACCTCTGCGCTTCAGTTCGAGGACCACATTCCCGAGGAAGAAAAAACGCGCCGCCTGATGGTATTACAGGAGCGCCAGCGGGCCATCCAAATTCGCCGCAACGCTGAATTTATCGGCAAGAGCGAAGAAGTGCTCGTAGAAGGCTACAATGTTGCTACCCGGCAATGGATCGGGCGCACCACTCAGAACAAAACCCTCAACTTTTGCGATTCAAATCTGCCTGCACCCGCCGATGGCGATACATTGGTTGGCCGCTATGCGCAAGTTTTGGTAACGCGGGCGGGCCCAAACAGCTTAGCCGGTGAGCGTCTGGCCCCGGCCGTGCCAGGCGTGCAGTAGTCTTGGGTTATGACAAGGGAGGCAAACGTGGAAGTAGAAATGAAGATTCGCGGTCTCATGATGGATCCGATGACAAACATGCCTATTGTCGTCCTGAAGGATGTTGGAGGCGATTCTGTCTTGCCGATCTGGGTAGGGATTTTCGAGGCAAATGCGATCGCGCTCGAGATTGAGAAGGTCACCACTCCCAGGCCAATGACGCACGATCTGATCAAGGTTCTACTCATGGGCCTTGATACCGCTATCAAGAAAGTTGTCGTAAGCGAATTGAAGGACGACACGTTTTATGCGCTGATCTGGTTGGAGCGCGAAGGCAAGCTCATGAGCATCGATTCTCGTCCTAGCGATGCTCTCGCGTTGGCGTTGCGCCATGATTGCCCAATCTATGTTGAGGAAAAAGTCCTGCAATCGTCGCGGAACTCCGCGGGCGTCTCCGAAAAGGTCAACAACGAGGAACTGCGAAAGTGGCTGGAGAATCTGAACGACGAGGATTTAGGCCGCTATAAAATGTAGCCAAAAAGCAAAAGACCCGAGTTCATTACTCGGGTCTTTTCTTCTCAAAATGCAGGATGTTACCGAGGCCGTCTCCGGGTAGCCTTTTTGGGCGGGGCCGTTGTCGCCACACCGGGCACTGTTGGATCCTTAAACGTCAACATGTATGGGTCCTTCGTGTAGCTGTCCGCAACACCAGAAAAATCGAGCTTCTCGCCCGTTTTAATTTTGTCGAGAGCAGATGCCGGGAGCGGTTGCGAGAATTCGAGCGTGGCATCTCCCTTCGTGGGATCCTCCACTCCAAGCACGACTTTGGTCGGACGATCGGGCGGATCGATCGAAATTACGGTTCCCGTGAAATTCTTCACGCCCTCGGCGCCGCCCGGAATTTCAGCGTCTTTCACGTTGCTATTGAAGAACTGGTCGCCCTGATCCCCGGTAAGGTTCTGCTTGAGCGCGAACCACAGCTTGAACTGAGGGTCAGACGCCATTCGCGCGTTGATATCAGCAGCTTGTTTATTCGCAACATCAGCTTGGCTTGTAATACTGAAGCCTGCTGGAGGAAGCGCACTCGTCTTGGCCTGAGCGAGGATCTGATCCGCGCCGTCGGAGCTTCCCTTATAGTCCTTGTAAGCCTTGTTGAAATAATCCAGCAGTTGCTTGCGCGTTGCCTCTGGAAGAGCTGGACCCGGGCCCGTGTATTGAGACGCGCGCGCGTATTCAAATAGACCTTCCGGATACTTCTTTTCCTCAATCAGCATCTTGGCGTAAGCAGCGGAAATTGTGCCTTGGTCCGGATTTGCTTCCAGGCTTGCTTTGTATTCGTTCTCGGCCGTCGCATTGTCCTTCTTCGACGTGGCTTCCCAGGCTAGAGCATTGTGCGCGATCGCCACAGCCTGACCTTTGGCCTTGGTAAAGTCATCCGCGGACACATTCGCTGGTTTCTTCGAGGCATCGAACGCTGCATCGGCGCCATCGATCACGCCGTGCGCAGCCGTATCGACTTGCGTCACCAAATCCGCAGCGGGGCTGGTTCCCCCCACCGCCGGCCCCCAAACCGAAATCAGGTACATGGCCCTGAAATTCTTGGGATCCGCTTTCAGCAGTTCGTTGCACTTATCGAGTAGTTTCTGCCTTGCGCTTGGATCGTTGGGAGCCAACTGCGCCAGGGTGGCCACAAAATACAGCAAGCGATCCTGGGCGAAATCGCTTTGCGGATATTTGTCCTGCCACTGGTTCAGCAGATCCAACCGCGCTTTGGCGTCCTGTGTCTGCGTGATTTTTGAAAAAAGATCGTATTCTCCACGATCCTTGTAATTCTTGGCGGGTTGCTGCCCCGCCGCCGGTTGCTGCGACCCTGCATCCTGAGCGCTGGCGAAGGATCCAAAGGCCAAGCTGGTTAAGAGAGCAAGGGCGCTGCTCGCCACTATCCGTCTGGTCGCTTTTGAAAGGCAAAATTCCACGACAACCCTCCTTCAGAGGAATTCTACGTCTTTGTCCTACTACTTTAGATGCGGTGATCGAGAAGTTGTTCCTCCGCGACCTTCGCCGCCTCCCTTTGCAATCTGCTCACCGCCTATTTTCCCGTCCCGCGAGGTACGGTAGAAGGGCGCTATCGCATGTTATCATCCACCTTCCATGCGCTCCATTGACCTCACGGTAATTGCAGCCTACCTCCTATTCATTACCTGGTTTGGAGCGCAATTCAAGGAAAATCAGAAGACTCTAAAGGACTACTTCCTAGCAGGCCGTGGCGCCCCTTGGTGGGCTATCGCCTTTTCCATTGTTTCGGCTGAGACCAGCACGCTGACCGTCATCGGAACGCCGGCGCTCTCGTTTGCCGGTAACTTCACGTTCTTGCAGCTGATCCTTGGCTACCTGCTGGGGCGCATTGTCATTGCGATCTTATTCCTGCCGCAGTATTTCCGGGGAGAAATGTACACGGCGTACGAACTGATGCAACGCCGCTTCGGGCCCCACATTCGCAAGTTTACTGCCGGAACGTTTCTTGTTCTCCGAGCTCTCGCCGAGGGCGTCCGTGTTTTTGCCGTCTCCATTGTAGTTTCAGTCGTACTTGGTACGGGCGAGATGGCGTCCATAGCTGTGATTGCCGGTCTCACGCTGTTCTATACATTCGAGGGTGGCATGACCGCCGTCATTTGGACCGACGTCATTCAAATGCTTCTGTATATCGGCGGCGCACTGGCGAGTTTTTTTCTAATTCTGCACTTGATTCCAGGAGGCTGGCCTCACGTCATCGCTGCAGGGCAAGCGGCGAACAAATTCCACACCTTTGATTTCCGATTTTCTTTTTCGCCTGCTCTCTTCCAGCGCACTTATAGCTTCTGGGCCGGTTTACTTGGCGGGTGTTTTCTGACCACGGCAAGCCATGGAACAGAGCAACTGCTGGTTCAGCGATTACTCTCGGCGAGAAGCGAGCGCGATAGTCGCCTCGCGCTGTTCTCCAGTTGGATCGTTATCTTTTTCCAGTTCGGGCTGTTTCTGACCATCGGCGTGCTTCTCTATGTGTATTACGGCAACACTGGGCACCCTGCACCGCTCGTTCCGGAGCGCACCTACCCTGAGTTCATCTGGACTCAGTTTCCAGCCGGTTTGGCCGGGCTGGTAATTGCCGCCATCCTTGCTGCCGCCATGTCGAACCTGAGCGCCGCGCTCAACGCGCTCGCGTCAACCAGCATCATGGATTTCCTGAAACCCTGGCGGCCTGATCTTTCCGAAGCTCGCTATCTTCGCCTGGCGCGCTGTGCCACGGTGCTCTGGGGCGGGGTTCTGTTTCTCCTCGGTTTAGCGGCTCGCCATTGGGGACGCGTTCTCGAGGCAGGCCTGTCGA
>JAFASD010000398.1 GCA_019244945.1 Acidobacteriaceae bacterium
AAGGGATGCAAACTCATAGTATGTCCGTTCGCGTAAGCAGTTTTTGGCAGCGCATCAGCGACGGGGTCGCCATCCAGCAACTCTGGTCGCAATTCCACAGCGAAGCTCGCGCGAGCTATCGGCTGTACTCGAAAGAGGTTGACTGGACCCGCAATCAAGAGGAGCGACACGGCCAAAGAGCGAAGCGCGTTGTTAGCGGTTTGTTCTGGGCGATGGTGATGAAGCTATCGCCCGCACGGCGGGTGGTCTTCGTGATTGCACTGATCTTGCTCGTATTTCCCGGCTTCGATTTCCAGTACGGCAAGGTAGACGTGCAGTTGCCGAATCTCTCTTTTTTTGGAGCAGTGGCCCTGCTGATTCTGCTGGCATTGGAGCTTGCCGACCGGGTGACGATGAAGCGCGATCTCGAAATCGCGAAGGAGATTCAAACCTGGCTAATGCCTGCTGCGCCACCCGAAGTCCCTGGTCTGGAGATGGCGTTCGCTACTCGCCCGGCCAACACAGTTGCGGGCGACTACTATGATGCGTTCTTGCGGCCCAGTAGCGCCGAGGCAGGCTGCACATGCTCGCCGCTGCTGCTGGTGGTGGCCGACGTAGCCGGCAAAAGCGTTCCGGCGGCGCTGCTCATGGCGACCCTACAGGCGAGCCTGCGCACTCTGGCCGGCAGTTGTACTACGCCACTCGAGTTGATCGAACGGCTGAACCAATATTGTTGCGAGCAGAACATTGGAGGAAAACGCTTTACGACCGCTTTTTTGGCAGAGCTCGATCCCACCACACGGCTACTGACGTACATCAACGCGGGACATAACTGGCCGGTATTACGACGCGCTTCGGGGACAATCGAGCGCCTGCAAACGGGAGGGATGCCCCTTGGGCTCATGCGCAATGCGCGGTATGAAAGCGACCGAGTATCGCTTGCGGCGGGCGACCAGCTGGTGGTATTCACGGATGGCTTAGTGGAGGCGGAGAACGACAAGGAAGAAGAGTACGGGGAAGGCCGCATGCTGGCGATTCTCTTTGGAGGTTCCGGAAGGTCAGCCGCGGAGGTGCTTCAAGGTCTGATGACGTGCGCGGACCAATTTACGGGCTCGGCGCCTCAGCACGATGACATCACCTGTCTCGTTCTGCGGGTGCTGGGTGGTTGAAATATCTCTTTTCCGAAACAGCCGCAGCGATTCAACGCACCGGCCAAGACATATTTATTTTTAGAAGTATCTGGCGGTTAGGATCTCTCCTGGTGAGTTGCCGCACTGCGTCTCACCGTGGGAACCGCAGTAACACGCCGCCATTGCTGTACGAGTTCCGTAATCAGGAGCGGTGCGACCCAGGAAAGGCTGATTTAAAAGGACGGATTACCCGTCCCCTGGCGACTACTCGCGTTTTGACGACCGTTGCCGAAGTGATCCAGTATGGCGCGGTGCTCAGTTTCCGAGAACGGAATCTAAAACGGTACTTACTGAGGGTTGACCAAACATTCGCAAATACGGCTTCAACGAAGAACCATGGCGTTACCCCAACTTCCGTCACGGACGGGACTCGGGCGCAATCCGCTAATGACCAGCTGATAGCAGCTCACCCTTTCACATACGCAAGCTTCGCGGCCACTTTGCCGTCCCGTACCGTGAAAACATCTACTCCGCGTAAGTGCCACGGTTGCCCGTTGCGGACCTTACGATAGATCCAGCGCACAACGGCACGGTTTTCACAGACGATGGTTTCCTCGGCCTCGAATCGGGCACCAGGATTTTTCTTGAACCACTCCCGCCAGAACGCTGTTACCGCGTGTTTTCCCTCCAGGCGTGCCCCGTCTGGTTGCGGAGACGTGTCTTCAAAGACTGTGTCGTCGGTCAGTAAGGCTGCGAGCGCTTCTGGATCTTGATGATTAAACGCGTCGTTAAAATCGCGAATGACCCTGCGGGTGATCCTATCTGCAGCCGGTGAGTTACGTTCGATGTCCATCTGCGTCCCTTCGGTTGTTCTATGTGCCCCCGAGCTAATAAAGATAACAACTGCGCATATAAGCGCTCGCAGTAGGCTCCGGCCTCCTCTTTGCACGATTTGATCCTCCGAACAGTCAAATTTTACTGAAATCGTCAGCACTGGGAACAAGCTACTCGTCGCCCAGGGGCCCGTTATCCAGACCTGATGAAGACCGTTCCGCACGTTGCCTTCGAGGTCGACGACCTAGCGGAGGCAATCCGCGACCAGAAGGTAATCATTGCGCCTGACATTCCGAGTACCGGGGTGGTTGCCATGATTGAAGTGAACGGAGCGCCGGTGGAGTTGATGCAAATCGATCATTTGGTGAGGAAGGACTTGTAGCCGTTTTAGGCCGTGCCGGCCTTCAGATTACAGATTACTCGGACCAGGCCCTTCTTCCGAACATCTCTTCTCCTGTTCTATATTTCCTCCCCACCCTACGCTGAAATACTAATTTTGCAAACGGCTTTTGTGAATGCCCCATCGCGGGTGGTCACAACGGGGGATGAAAAACGCGATCAGTACGTTGTGGGTATTGCGGCACACCAATCGCTCCGCTCATGGCTCAGAGCGAGATGAAACGGTCAGTCATTCACCGGCGGAAATGGTTTGCAGCGCGCGCATTTGATGCAGGCTGACGCCATCGCGGTATTGCAGCAACACCAACGCTCGGCTGTCTTCACCATAGGTCGAGAAAATCATTCCGGTTCTTCCATTGCCAAGGTCCACAACGTTCTCCAGAATGGGCAGGGCAAATTCAAAACCGTACGACGAAGTTTGAGTCTCGACCGCCAGAATGCGGAGTGCAGGGGAGGGCACCATCCACGCCGCCAGCGCGTAGGTGGGCTGATAATCTGATTGTTCTTCTGATTTCCACTCGGCTCTGACGTAGTACCGGAGTGTGCCGTCTGCAAGAGTAAAAGACTGCATCTCAAAAGCCAGAGGCGCCTTCTGCACTTTGAGGCGGATGGGACCAGGGGTCATCGTCTCCATGCGCTGCGTCAGCTGGGAAGCAACCTGGCTTTGGATATGAAATGGGACTGGATCGTTCAGAAGGCCCGCGTTTCCAGTCGATTCGCGATTGCTCCCCTGTGCCGCATGACGCCTGAGCGCGTAATAGTTGTTCTGAAATAGCGGCGCGGTCTCGCTATCCAGAGTTGCCAGTGCGCCGATGTAGGAATCGTTGCCGACTGCCTCATCGCCTACTGCAGCGATCAAATCGGTGAGCGTGACGGTTGCAGTTTGACCGGAGCTCGATAGCAGGTCATAACGGTCACCCGGCGCGAAGTGCTCCGCCTCAGGCGTTTTCTGGAATTGGGCGATGTCGTTGGCCGATACCGCATCCGGCTGAAAAAATCCGTTCACAACGGGAGGCGAGATCTCCTTGGCATTGGATGGAATCGCCTTTCCGAATTTCACTGCATCGAAGTAGACCACAACGGTATTGCCGTCATAACGCCCCGCGAGCCAAAAGCGTTCGCCTGCTCCGTTGGCGGGAGCTGAATTGGATTGAGTATGCGGAAACGCGAGGAGTAGAGCCGGCAAGAACAGCAAAAGGTATCTGCGATTGCAGAAACGACGAGTTTGCCGGCTCCGATTTTGAATGGTCAAAGGCCAATCGTCGCATAGTGGGCGGCGAGCTTGGGCGGCGCGCAATCAAGCCCGAACTGCGCTCGCTCTAGCCACTGAAGGGGAGATCTCGGAGTGCATCGTTTCAGCCAAGGCCAGTGGTTCTCGAACCACTTTGGATGGCGGGTTTGCTCGCGATCTTGATGGCGGAATCAGAGACCGTCAGCAGCCATGGAACCCGCCCTCCTGGAATTTAAACTCTCGTTCGTCGTAGCGGTCATAGGCGCTTCGGTTCGATAATTTCAATATTTCGTAGCCCGCAAAGTCACCGGTATTGAAGGTGAGAATGCGCGGGATGCTATATACGTTGATGGCGGCGACTATGCGGGCATCATGCGCTTTAACGCCGGTGACGCTGTAGGCAAGAACAAGTCGCTTCCATTCGCGGTACACGTCGTGCGGTTCGCTCAGCACCGCAACAAAATCTTCAAGGCGGCTTAGTTCTTCGGTGGCCTTTTCGCGGGCGAAGCCAAGGCCGTTATGTTCTTTGCGTAGCGACGTTCCAGAATTCCGCCATAATCTGTGGCGTCAGCATCATGGCATCGGCGGCACGGATGCGAGTGAGGACACTGTCCAGCGCCACTTCTTGCAGAGGATGCGAGGTTGAACGATTCGCAGCAGTATGTTGGTGTCGCTAAAGACGCTCACCGAGCGTACCGGACAAGGTTCTCGCGGCGCACGGCTTCATCCGACAAGGGCGGCGTATATGGGGGTGGCTCCGCGCCCATGTTTCAAACGCGCGGGCTTTGTCTTCGATGGTTGCAAAGGAAGCTTGGGGATGGATTGCAGAAAATTTTCGAGGCTGGTCCGAACGTCCGCGTCGTCGACAAAATCGCCAGAGTCGGCTGCGGCAATGCTGCGCTCGACTCGTTCGAGAAATTCGGCATAGCCTTGCACCATGCCGGTAACGGTTTCCTCTACCAGCTGTGCGGGTTCTTGCCTTGGGTCGTGGCAATATGCTGAAGCTGCGTTTCCTATCGGGAGCCAGATGGATTTCCATAGCCTCTGAATCTAAGGATTGCATGGCTTTTTATCAGTTGCAGCTTGCCTGTAACAGGAAGGTTTTGGTTTGGTGGATGCACAACGGGATTCAGCCCAGCTGTTTGAATCTACCTCGTATTGGGGTTAGCTGGCCGGGTTGCCAGTGTCGGGGAGCTCCGTGTATCGAGTGCAATCGCTGTGACACCTTCACGGTCACCTACGCGTTCAGCCGGTTCGCCCTCTACGCCATTCAGTTCTGTAAGCGGGCTGGGGATTAGCCCTCTCGGTTAAGTGGATGCGACTCGACGGGAAAACGCAGTCCCCCAATATACTCGTGTAGTTGAATCTATGGATCATCTGCAACTTCCCGGCTTGCTCGGCTTAGGCAATGCCGTTGTGCTCGGATTGCCAACGTGGTTTGATTTGCACGCCGAAATCGAGTCCGCTAAGGAACTCAAGCTAGCAACGGCGTTCGCCCACATGACAGGCTGGAACAAGATTCGGCCATCGATTGAGAGATCCACTGGTAGGATTCGGCTTCTAACCGGGCTGAACTTCTGTCAGACAGACCCGGATCTGCTGTCTGATTGGCTCGGTATGAGTCGAAGAGATAGCCGAATCCAGGCACGGCTGTTTGTCCACAGCAACATGACCTTTCATCCGAAGGTGTTGTTGATTGAAACCGCGAAGCGCCATTCCGTTGTCGTCGGCTCCGCCAATTTAAGTGAAGGAGGTTTTGTGAGTAACATCGAATGTAGTTTGTTCTCCATCGACTCCGGCATTGTGCAAGAGGCGGATGAGTGGTTTGAGCGACTATTTGGCGACAACACGTTGACATCGCTGCTGCGCGGCAAAGATATCGATAGATATAGACCGAAGTATGACGTCGCGAAGCGAAAGAACAAAGAGATCCAAAAACTGGAGCGTGACATCGAAAATCACATTGCGACCTGCCATCAGGCCAGCATCATCAGGTGGAAAGAGGCCGTTGAAAATGCTACGAAGTTCTTCAAGTCGCAGCATTTTAAGAATGCCTACGCCGATGAGGGCGCAGCCGTCGCTTGGGAGATCAAGCGGGCTCTCAACTATCCCTCATTCGAGTTTGATCGAGACGGGCTTGAGGATTTTTACAAAATCCAATCCTTAGGACATTTGGTCGAAATATACAAAAATCGGGTGTGGGGCCATCGCAAGAAGCTTCAGGCCGGTTTGCGCTTTCTCATCGATGATTCCATCCCAATTGAACAGCGACTCACAGAGGTGTTCGATGGAAAGTACCGCGTGGAAGGCGTAGGAAAAAACTTCCTGACAAAGGTATTGGCGGTTCATGATCCCTTGAACTTCACAGTTGACAACAACCCAGTCTCTAAGGCATTGAAACACTTCGAATATGATGTGCCGCCGCGTTGTACCCGGGCCCAGCGGTATTTGGACTTTGCACGTGTGATGAAGGATTTTCGGATCGCATCGGGTGCGAAGAACTCGTTGTATGTCGACGCTTTCTTTTACGATTTCTGGGAACAACACATAAAGAACGCAGGCAAGACCTAGATCAGGGTACCGTCAGATCATGTCGTGGTTGTTTGTATCTTTCGTGTGGCCATGTCGGCGAAGCGAGATCCGCGAATTCGGAGTGGTCGTAAACGGATGCATTCTGTGGTGGATCGCATCTGATGCGTTGCATCCGGAAATAGAAAATCTGATGAAGCGACAACTCACGGAATGGCCGAGAGCCGTCGCTTAACAGATTGTCTGCACGGCCGCGAGGCAGTTAGCGCGGGTCTGCCGGCTCGAATGCAGAGTGGCCGAAGGTGGATCGTCGCATAATGCGGTCGCGGAGTTCTTCGGGCACGATTACATTTGGAGCTCCCGTCTGATGAGCGGTTTCACTGTCATCGTGATGATGCTTCGGGATTGCCAAGAACGCGGGAGTGTCGTTGCCAAACGGGCAGCCGCCATCTACGATGACACAGGCTTGGCCGGTGATCTCGCCGCGATCATTGATGTCATTCGCCGCTAACAAGAGTAAGGGCGAATCCTCGGGGATGAGTGTGTTGAGGTCCGTCATTTTGTCGTTTTCGTAGATGAACGCATGAGTGGACGGAAAGGAGACGCCCACCACTTGCCCTTGCTCATTGATACCCAATGCTTCGCTGACACTATCTCCCGGCAGGACGCCTAGGTCCTTCATACCGGTGTCTTTGGTCCAAAGAAAAGCGTGGAAATTGAGCGTTAGTTTTCCGGCAACCACGTCGCCGGGAAGATCGGAAAAGCCGACGATTTGACCGTGATTATTGATGGCCATCGGAGTGTTCCATCCTTTGCCTCCGAGACTCCCCAAGTTGGTGATTGCGCCGTTGTCCCAGAGCAGGGCGTGTTTGGCCGAATAGGCTCCGACAGCGACATCGCAAGTTCCGGAGATGCCGACGATCTGGCTCTTGTCATTGATGGCAGTGGCCGCTCCGTCGGGATCACCCGGATAGGTGGGGAGTTGTTGAATGTCGAACTTTCCCGGACCATGCGGCTCATAGAGGACAGGCTCAAACTGGAGGACCTGAGAGCCGGCGCAGGTTGGGTCACGGACGGTGTTCTCGGCCCAGCCGACGATCTGGTCGAGATTATTTGCGCCTGTGGCGAAGCCGTTGTTGCCTCCCAAAGTGGGAAGCGCGCTCATGACGCCCCACTGCCAGACGAAGCCGACACAGACATGGCCAGTCGGGGTATTGGTGGGATTGAATGCGGTGCAACTCCAGGACTCCTGATACGGATCCAGAGCGGCGGTTTCCGACCAACCCGCGATGAGGCCATGATCATTCTTCACTGGCCACTGCACGTCACTATTTGGGCCACCGAGCGTGCCCAGGTCGAATCTCAGACCGTAGATCCAAATGGTGGCGTGCTCGGTCGTGTTTCCTGACAGGTTGGCGCTGCCGGTGGCCCAGCCGAGATTGTTGATCGAATTCGAAGAACTGGATGTTCCACTCAGGTTCCCGAGGTTAACGACGTGGTAATGGCGGGGCTGGTCTTGCGCGGCGAGATGAACCGCGGCCGCCATCCAAGCAAACAAGATCATCAGACTGATGCATGTCAAGATTCTGGATTTCATGCTGCAACGATAGATCTGGCGGGCGAACAACGTTGGACGTTTGCGGACTTTGAAGGGCGGCCGGCGATGGCACATCGTGCTGAGCGCGCGGGTTTCGGGCGCAATTTGTGGCGATTTTTGAAGAGGTTGGAT
>JAFASD010000373.1 GCA_019244945.1 Acidobacteriaceae bacterium
GCACCCAACCAATTGCCTCCCCTGAATCGCCGGACTTCCCGCGACAATACAAATCGAAACTCCTGAACGCGCTCGAAACCATCGACCTGAACGGCGTCGAGCGCGCCCTCCAGATCCTCACCCAAGCTCGCGACAATAACCGGCACATCTTCGTTTGCGGCAATGGCGGCAGCGCTTCCACCGCCTCGCACTTCGTTTGCGACATGGTGAAAGGCGCGAGTTACAAACGCGATACCCGTTTCCGGATCATGGCGCTCACCGATTCCATGCCCACCATCACCGCCTATTCAAATGACGTGAGCTATGACTGCGTCTTTGCCGAGCAGCTCAAAAACTTCGCGCAAAAAGGCGACGTGTTCATGGCAATTAGCGGATCCGGCAATTCCCCGAACGTGGTTTGCGCCATGGAATACGCGAATTCGCTCGGTTGTGAGACCATTGCCCTGACCGGACGCGACGGCGGCAAGCTCGGCCCTCTGGCCAAGCTTCAGATTCGCGTCGCTGAGCCGCACATGGGTCGCATCGAAGACGGCCATCTCATCGTGTGCCACATGATGTGTTACTACTTCATGGAGCAATAGCCCGAGCGCGACTTTCCCGGCTCCAGGCGTACATCCGCCGGATTGCTTCTTCCAATCCGATAACCGGACGCAAACCCAACTCTCTCGCTGCGCGATCCACCGCAGGCACATAGCGCGCGATCGGCATCCCTGCAACCGCCTCACGCGCAATCTCGGTCGCGGTTCCCGGCACGGTATTGTCCACCGCCGCGCGCGCGAGTTGCGCGATCGTCACCGCCACACCTGATCCCACGTTGTAAGGCCGCCCCGATTCTCCCCGAATCAAGATAGTCCATAACCAGATCGCCAGATCCGCGGCATATAAATAAGAACGTTCTGGCGTGCCGTCTCCCTGGATCCGCACCGGTCGTCCCGCAAGCACATCGCGCAAAAAATTGCCGATCGCGAAGTTCAAATCGAGAGGAAGATGCGGCCCCGCAAAAGCGAACAGCCGCGGCAGTAACGCCGCAAAGCCATATTGGCGCGCGTACATCACCGACAGCCATTCCGAAACCCGCTTCGCCTGCCCATAAGCAGAGCTAGCATCGGTGGTCAGCGGAGCGCCCGCGTACTCTTCTGGGATATTCGCCATCCCTGCAGGCTGTTTTCCATAAACCGCGCCCGAACTGGTAAACAAAAATCTTCGCGTGCCATGCGTTCGAGCAAAATCGAGCACCCGTCGCGTCCCTTCAACCTCGGAATCAAAAATCGACGCCGGACGCGCGGCGGTTGGCCCGAAGTAGCTCTGCGTCGCTGCATGAATTACGTAAGGAAAAGATCCGTCGGGAAACTCAAATGAATCTATTTCCCCTCGCACAAATCGCAGCGACGAATGCTCCGCAGCTTCGGGCGCTTTCGCCCGAAACGCGTCAGGGTTGCGTGTCAGCAGAACCGCCCTAGCGCCAAGATCGAGCTTTCGATTCGCCCAGACGAAACTCTCAACCAGCCAGGTGCCTACAAAACCCGTTCCGCCCGTTATGAAGACCGCTTGGCCGCGAATCGCCTCCCACAGATCCCCCGTCTGCGCCAGGATGTAGTCCAAATCCTGCTGCAGCGGATGCGCCATGCAGCTACAGCGTAACGAGGTGCTCCACCGGCATCTGGTGAAACGTGTCCAGCATGTACCCGAGCATCTCCGTCGTGATCCCCGGATAGACGCCCACCCAGAATACCTGATTCATGATGAAATCCGTGTTTTCAAGCGATCCCACCACCCGATGCTTGATCCCCTGGTATGCCGGCTGCCGAAGCAGGTTCCCTCCAAAGAGCAGCCTGGTCGCGATTTTCCGCCCTTCGAGAAACGCTATGGCCTGATTGCGATTAAAAGGCGCCTCGGGCCGCACGGCAATCGGGAAACCGAACCAGCTCGGCTCTGACTGCGGAGTCGCTTCGGGCAGAATGAAAAATTCCCCGAGATCCTTCAATCCCTCCCACAGCGCCTTGAAATTGCTCCGCCGCTTCTCAATAAATTGAGGCAGTTTCTTCATTTGCGACACGCCGACCGCCGCCTGCATGTCCGTCATCTTCAAGTTGTACCCGATATGCGAGTAGATGTATTTGTGATCGTAACCGCGCGGCAACTCGCCGAGTTCCCAATCAAACCGTTTGCCGCAAGTGTTCGCCTTGCCGGGCTCGCACCAGCAATCCCGTCCCCAATCGCGGAACGATTCGACAATGGTCTTGAACAGCGGCTTTTCCGCAAGTACGCATCCGCCTTCGCCCATAGTAATGTGATGCGCCGGATAAAAGCTGACCGTCGCCAGGTCCCCGAATGTCCCCACTTTTTGGCCTCTATAGGTCGCGCCCACCGCATCGCAACAATCCTCAACCAGCCAGAGATCGTATTTGCGAACAAATTCGGTCACTGCCCCGAGATCGAAAGGATTCCCCAACGTATGCGCAATCACCACCGCGCGTGTGCGCTCGGAACGAGCCTCCTCTAATTTCGTGACGTCAATGTTGTAAGTCGGAATATACTCATCCACGAAGACCGGCACAAGCCCGTTCTGGATGATCGGATTCACGGTCGTCGGAAACCCCGCAGCGACCGTAATCACCTCATCGCCTGGTCTCAGACGCCGATCACCGAGCTTCGGCGAGGTTAACGCGGTCACCGCCAGCAGGTCCGCCGAAGATCCCGAGTTGACCAAAGTAGCGGTTCGAATTCCGAACCAGCGCGCAAACTGCTTCTCAAATTGCGCCGCAAAACGCCCGGTCGTCAACCAGAAGTCGAGCGACGAATCGACCAGCGAACGAATATCCTCCGCATCGAACACCCGGCCCGAAACCGGAACTGCGGTTTCCCCTGGAACGAACGGGAGTTCCGGAAATGCAGACTCGTGATATTCACCGACCAGATCGAGAATGCGTTCCCGCAAGCTCTCGGCCTGAGAACTCATCGTAAGAACCCCCAAAAAAATCGCGATACCAGGCTATGGTTCGCTCCAGACCCTCGTCCAACGTAAACAGCGGGCGCCATCCCAACTCTTCTCTCACCCTTTGCGCGCTGAGATACTGATGCCGGATCTCATTCGAGGCCTGGTTCTGAATATCCGGCTTCAGCGAGGAGCCCATCATGCCCAGGATCCGGTTCACCAGATCCGTCACCGTGACCTGGATCTCGTTTGAAAAATTGAAAGCCTTCCCACGCACCCGTTCGCTATCCGTGATTAGCTTCTCACCCAGCAACATATACGCCGCCGCGCCATCTTCAACGTAAAAATAATCGCGGACGAATTGGCCATCGGAGCGGATAATCGGCCGCTCGCCGCGAATAATCGAACGAATGGTTCCCGGCACAATGCGATTCCAATTCAGATCGCCGCCGCCATAGAAATTCCCGCAGCGTGTAATCGCAACCGGCGACCCATACGTAACGCCGTATGCCTGAGCTATCAGATCGGAGCAGGATTTGCTGACATCATACGGATGACGTCCTTCGAGCGGCGTGTCCTCAGAATAGGGAAGCTCTTCCTGATCGCCATAAGCCTTATCGGAAGACGCTACCACGATCGCCTTCACCGTAGGAGAGCGCCGGCACGCTTCGAGCACGTTCCAGGTTCCCGCAACATTGCTCTCGAACGTTGAAACAGGATTCCGGTTCGCAATACCGACAATGGTCTGCGCGGCCAAATGGAATACCGTGTTGATCTCGTATTCGCCGAGCGTCCGCTCGAGCGTCTCGCGATCGCAGACGTCCCCTCGCACCACCTTCACGCGGTCCAGCGTTCCACTGCGAACTGCTTCGCTCTGCGGGATCCAGTCCCGAACCAGACAAACCACATCCGCGCCCACTTCGACCAGCCGCCGCGTCAGCCAGCTTCCCACCAGCCCCGTTCCCCCGGTGACCAGGACCGAGCGGTCACGCCAGAAACTCGCGTTTATGCCCATCGCTTCCACGGCGCCTCGCCCGATTTCCATAGATCATTCAGCGCCTGATACTCGCGATACGTGTCCATCGCATGGAAGAAACCATCGTGATGATAGGCCATCAACTGCCCTTCATCGGCTAATTTTTCCAGCGGTTCGCGTTCGAGCACGCATTCATCCCCATCCAGATAATCCAAAACCTTCCGCTCAAACACAAAAAATCCCGCGCTCGCCCACGCGTCCGATTTCGGTTTCTCATGGAAATTCGTCACCTGCTTCGAGGGGCTAATATCCAAAATTCCGAACCGCGAAACCGGCCGGAAGGTCGTCACCGTCGCCAATTTTCCATGATTCTCATGGAACTCCAGGAGGGCCGAAATATCAACATCGCTCACCCCATCGCCGTAGGTCACCATGAATCTGTCATCGTTCTTAAGATAGCGTTCCACCCGTTTCACTCGCCCGCCGGTCATGGACTCCGCCCCGGTTTCCGCAAGCGTCACCCAGAAATCCTGCTCTTCATGATCGTCGTTGTAATGAATCTGCGATTTCTTGCCCAGGCAAATGGTGAAATCGTTGTTCATTGCCTCGTAATTCAGGAAATACTCCTTGATCATGTTGCCCCGGTAGCCCAGGCACAGGATAAATTCACGGAACCCGTAGTGCGCGTAGACCTTCATGATGTGCCAGAGAATCGGACGCCCGCCTATATCCACCAGCGGTTTCGGCCGAAATTCGGTCTCTTCGCGCAACCGGGTCCCCAATCCGCCACAAAGAATGACAACTTTCATTTCGAGACCATGCTTCGCGCTTCAGAATAGCAGTGTATCCACGCCCCGAGATCTCTCGTTGCCGATAAATGGCGAGCCTCTTTACCATCCGTTAGAATTGTTCCGTTCATGGCAGCACCCTCCGATGCCGCGCCGAACCTCAAGCCATTGGCGCGGCGCGTGTTCATTTCCTACGCACGCAAGGACGGCGCGGATGCAGCTCAGAGCATCCGGAAGGCACTACGCGAGGCCGGTTGCGAAGTATGGCTCGATACGGACCGGATTCGCGGCGGCGCCTCCTGGGGCAAAGACATTGAAGACGCGCTGAACAACTGCGAGGTGTTGGTCGCGCTGCTTACCCCAGCTTCCTATGTTTCCGAGATCTGCCGCGCAGAGCAGATCTGGGCGCTGGATGAAGGCAAGGCAGTAATTCCGGTGCTGGCCGTTGCTGGCGCGCCGGTCCCCATCCATTTGAAGAGCAGGAATTACCGCAAGTACCCCGAGCAGCAAGCGGAGTTGCTCATGGATATTAGCGCAGACGCGCACATCGAACACATAGTTCGCCCGCTTCGCTATGACACCGTTCCGAATCTGCCGCTCAACTATGTGATTCGCGAGAAGCAAGTGACTGGCTTGCGCGATTTGGTCTTTACGGAAGGCGCAGGCGCAAATATCGCCGTAACGGCGCTTCAGGGGATGGGCGGCATCGGCAAAACCGTGCTTGCCACTGCGGTATGCCGCGACCCGGCGGTCCAACGCGCTTTTCCCGACGGTATTGCCTGGATCACCATCGGGCGCGAGTGGGACGGCGATTTCGTGCCGCGCATGCGTGAGGTTGGCCGCGCGCTCGGCGAAGATGTCGACCGAGGCTGGGACACCAAACAGGCTTGCGAGAACCGCTACAAGACAATCCTGCGCGAAAAGGCGGCGCTGGTGGTGGTGGATGACATCTGGAGCCTTGAACACGTGCAGCCGCTGCTAGTGGATGCACCGCGCTCGCGCTTCCTCATCACCACTCGCGATGCCACCATCGCGAACGCACTGACCGACCGAAATTTTTCCGCCAATCTGCTGAGTGACGGCGAAGCACGCGAGCTGCTGGCTCGGGCCGCCAGGATTGAAGTAACCGCGCTGCCGCCGGAAGCGGCGGAAATCATTCACGAATGCGGTAGGTTGGCAGCGGCGCTGTCCCAGATCGGCGGCAGCCTGAAGGGTAAGGCAGCAGAGGACTGGCGTGACACGCTGGAAGCGCTGAAACGAGCAGATATCAGCGAGATCGAGGAGCGCCTTCCGACCGGTCAGAAAAGCTTCTTCAAAAGTCTGGAAGTCAGCTTTCAGACTCTCCCCGCGCACATGCAGAACCGCTATCTCAAGCTCGCGGTGCTGCTCGAAGACGTGCCTGCGGCGCTCCCGGTTCTGCAAGTCTTGTGGAAGCTCAATGAAGAGAAAGCGCGGCATACCGTGCGCTATTTGGTGGAACGGTCGCTCGCGTCCTGGGTAGAGGGAATAAAGCTGCACGATTTGCAATTGGATTATGGGCGCGCCCGATTTAGCGATCCAGCGGCGCTTCACTTGATCCACGGCGCACTGCGGCTCTCGGCCAATGTGGTTGCGCAAAATCCGGAGGAATTTGCTTCGCAGATGGTAGGACGGTTGCTGCCGCATGAGGAAATTCCAGCAATCGCGGAATTTACAAGAGATATCGCGAAAGGCGCTTCAAAGCCTTGGCTGAAA
>JAFASD010000529.1 GCA_019244945.1 Acidobacteriaceae bacterium
TCGAGCCTCGTCACCAGATCGAGCGCACGCATAGGTTGGATGAAACTGTTTGACGGGAACACGACATCCCAACCCGAGTTGCCTGTCATCACCTTGGCCAACATCTCTTCGGCGCTGCCATACGTCGCGTAACGCACTCTCGCATTGAACTCGCGCTCAAAATCCGGAATTGTCGTACTTGCAATGTAGTTTTCCCAGTTATAAACGTTCAGCCGCCGAACCTGTCCGCGCGTGCAGCCAACGGTCGCGCACGCTATGCCCATCAGGAACAAGCGTCGATTCACGGCCGTCGTGCCTTCCCTCCTGAACGCTGTTCCAAGCGTCCAGCGAGAAGAATCAGAACGCCGAGTCCCACGGTAATCATGACCGACAAGGCATTCACCTCAGGGCTCACACCCTTTCTGGCCATTGCGTAAATCACCATTGGAAGTGTTTCTGAATTAACGCCTGCGACCAGGCTCGTAATCACGTAATCGTCGAAGGAAACAGTAAAGCAAAGCAGCGCTGCGGCAATGATGCCGGGGAGCAGCATTGGCACTGTAACGTACCGGAAAACCTGCCATTCCGTCGCGCCAAGATCAAGCGCCGCTTCTTCGAATGACGAATCGAAGGTTCTAAGTCGCGCGAGAATGACGATCACGACGTAAACCAGACAAAAGGAGACGTGCGCCAGAATCACGGTATGCATTCCGAGTTGCACATGCAAGAAGCGGAAGAGCCATTCGAAAAATGCCAGCAGGGAGACTCCGGCAACTATCTCGGGAGTCATCAGCGACAGATAGAGCGAATTTGTCAGGATTGGGCTGCGTTTTTTCCAAAGCGCATACCCAGCAAGGGTTCCGATGATCGTGGAAACGAGAGTTGCGGCACACGCAATGATTAGGCTGTTCAGGGTGGCATCGAGTAACGCGGAATTCTGAAAGACTCTGATATACCAATCCCAAGTGAATCCTCGCCAGATCGCAACTTTTGAAGAATTGAAACTGAAGATTCCGAGAACGACAAGAGGCGAATACAGAAACAAGTAAGCAGCGGCCGCATACTCGGGTAGAAAACGCTTCAAATCAGCTCCTCGCCCTTACGTCCAAGAAATGCCGTCACAAAAAGGACCAGCACCATCAACCAAAGAGAAATCGCTGCGCCAAATGGCCAATCCCGTGCCGTCGTGAACTGATTCTGGACCAGATTTCCGATCATTACAGTTTTGCCCCCGCCCATCAGATCAGGTGTCAGAAACGCGCCGAGGCACGGTATAAAGACCAGCAGGCAGCCGGCAATCATTCCCGACTTACTAAGTGGGATAATGACTCGCCATAAACTGATGCCTGGAGACGCCCCAAGATCGGCGGCTGCGTCGAGCAAGGATGGATCCAGTTTTTCCAATGTTGCGTAGAGTGGAAGAACCATGAAGGGCAGATAACCGTAAACCAATCCGAGGATCACAGCGCCGCTGTTGAACAAGAGCGGGAAAGGTGCTCGGATCAGGTGGAGACTTTCCAGAGCGGTGTTGATCAGGCCCGTGTCACGCAGCAGGAACATCCAGGCGTATGTGCGAATGAGAAAGCTCGTCCAAAAAGGGAGCATTACCAAATTGAGCAGCAGAGTTTTGTAGCTAGCTGATCGAGCGATGTACAAGGCGAGCGGCAACCCGAGAGCAAGGCAAAGAAAAGTAGATACTGCGGCGATCCAAAGCGAACGCCAGAGGATGTGACCGTACAGTGGATCGAAAACGCGGTCATAAGCTTCTAATGTCCACGGCCGCATCACGCCTCCATAAGCGCCGCGAGTTAGAAAGCTATACGCAAATACGATCAAAAGCGGCGCAAAGAACAGCAGCCCCATTACGGCTGCCGTGGGGGTGAGGAACGCGATGCGAAGTCGGCTCATCGCTTAGTCGTTTATCGGAAAATGAAGCTCATCCGAAGCGTGCCACCAGACATAAACTGGATCTCCCGTGCGAAACGGGCACTCTTGGCGCCGCAGCTCCGCAGTGCACTGCGCTCCGTCCGGCAGTCGAGTTTGCACGTGAACGCAATCACCCAGGAAGGTTGAACCTTCGACTACGGCCGTAAAGGACGACACTGAATCTCCCGGCGAATTGCTCGAAATTCGAGTCGCCTCCGGACGCACTCCAGTACCGTTGATCCAATTTACTTCACCCAGGAACTCAGCGGCAAACCGGGATTTCGGCTGCTGATAAAGCTCACGGGGTGCTCCAATCTGCTCAAGCCTTCCTCCGTTCATCACGGCCATTCGATCCGACAAAGATAAAGCTTCTTCCTGATCGTGAGTGACGAAAAGAAATGCGATTCCAACACGCCGCTGAAGGCTCTTCAACTCGCCCCGCATCTGCTTTCGCAGTTTGGGATCGAGAGCCGAAAGAGGCTCATCCAATAACAGCACCTGTGGCTCCAAAACGAGTGACCGAGCGAGTGCCACGCGCTGCCGTTCGCCTCCCGAAATTTGGCTCGGTAGCCGCGACTCCTTCCCGGAAAGCTGAACTAGCGCTAACGCCCGTTTCACCTTCTCTCGTATCTCGATCTTGCTTTCCCTACGTCGCCGCTCTAATCCAAAAGCAACGTTTTGCACCACCGTGAGATGCGGAAATAATGCATAGCTTTGAAACACCGTGTTAACGTCGCGACGATATGGAGGCAAGCTGGTGACGGAGTTGCCGTTCAGTAGAATTTCTCCTGATGTGGGCGCCTCAAATCCTGCAATCAGCCGAAGCGTTGTTGTCTTTCCGCAACCCGATGGACCTACGAGCGAAAAGAATTCGCCTGGTTTGATGCAAAGCGAAATGCAGTTCACTGCTTGATGGGTGGGGTAATGCTTCGTGAGATCGCGAAGCTCCAGAACCGATTCCACTTGCAAAACATCAATGCTAACCCAGATGGTTCGGCCTCTGAAACCATTCGCGCCGTCCGGTGATCCTACCTATGAATCACATGCGTCGCTTAACCGTCGGGTTATTTGCACTGTGCTTTGGTTTCTTGATTCGCGCCCAAACTCCTGAAAATCAGTCCGCTCCTCAGGTAAATCAGCCGCCCGCAACCATGATCAAAATGGTTGTGCGATTGATCGGCCCTCAAGTGAGACCGCGTTCGTTCGCGGCGATTCCGAAAACGATTTACAGGGCCGGTCGACATTACGCTCGAATTGAAGACGCACCCGATGCACGGCAAGGAGTACAAAAGGTCACCATCATTGCCGAGCCCGACGCTTATAGCGTCAATTTGATCGACAAGAAGGGCACTCATGCTATTGATCAGGGTGGACCAAACGATCTTCATCTACCCGTGGTTTTGCCTTTTGATCCGAAACACAGGCTCACCAATCTGGACCGCTTGGAATTCGGAGATGAGTATGATTTTTTTCAAGATGCGGGCGCGGTAAAGGAAGCCGGTCCAATTATCAATGCCAAGCCGACTGACTCTTATATGCTCAAAACCGCGGAAGGCAAGGCAACGCTGATCGTCAAATCCGGCACACAAATTCCCATCAAATTGGCTTGGCAGACCAAAGAGGGAACGTACACTTACGAGTACATCAGCTACGACGAACTTCCATTCGATGCCAGTCTCTTCACCAAGCCCGCTGGAATCACGTACAAGGAAATTCGCCCGGACACGAGCTCTGAGCCGAGCTGAGGTTTGCTCTTGATACGCTGAGGCCGATGTATCTTAGGCGCCTCACAACCTTCCTATTCGCACTACTTTTTGCTGCGCTTTGCTCCGGCGCGAATGGCTCAAAACCGAAGCTGGTTGTCGGAATCATCATCGACCAATTTCGATACGACTATCTCACCCGCTTCCGCAATGACTACCATGGCGGTCTGGATCAACTGCTAACTCAAGGCGCGGATTTCACGAATGCCTTCTACGCCCAGGTACCCACTGTCACCGCAGTCGGCCACAGCATCTTTCTATCTGGCGCGATGCCATCGGTAAGCGGCATTGTGGGCAATGCCTGGTATGACCGTGAGGAAGGTAATTTGGTGACGAGTGTCTGCGATTGGAACGTGAAAACGGTCGGAGGACATGACGCAGGAGAGACGACCAAGTGTACGGATGCGAGTCCTGCCTCGCCCAAGCGAATGCTCGTGAGCACGATTGGAGACGAGCTGCGGAATGCTCACGAGGAGTCAAAGGTGATTGGCATTTCTCTGAAAGCCCGCGCCGCGGTTCTTCCATCCGGTCACCGCGCTGCAGGTGCTTACTGGTTCGACGACGTAACTGGAAGTTTTGTCAGCAGCACTTTCTATATGGATCAGTTACCAGGGTGGGCGAAATCGTTCAACGAACGCGAACTTCCGGCGAAGTACGTTGAACAAAAATGGGAAGGTTTTCCGAACTGGAGCTTCGCTGCACCCGAAAGCAAGGCGCCTTACTCCAAGATACCGGCAAGCCCATGGGGTAATGAACTCGTGGAGCAGTTCACAGAAGAAGCAGTAAACGGTGAAAGACTCGGCCAGCGAGGCGCGACGGATCTTCTGACTGTCTCATTCTCTTCGAACGATTATGTCGGTCATGCTGTAGGCCCGGATGCTCCAGAAGTCCGGGATATGTCCATTCGGACAGATCAATTGCTTGGGAAGCTGTTCCGGTTACTAGATCAAAAAGTTGGGCTCAAAAACGTGATCATCGTGCTTTCTGCAGATCATGGCGTCACTTCCACCCCGGCCCGCGATAAAGAGACCAAGATGCCGGGCGGCTATGTATCGGTAGATGCCGCGAAGATTGTGAATGATGCGTTGACAAGCCGATTCGGTTCCGCTGATTGGATTGTTCCGGGGGTGAAACCGGTGTTTATTTCAATCGCTCCTCGCTTAGCAATGCTAAGGCCACTGAACACGACATTTATCGCGTTGCGAAGGACGCGTTATTGGCGGATCAACGGCTTCACATCGCGCGCGTCTACACGCGAGAGCAGCTGGAGAACGGCGTCACCGGTGATTTCATCGCGCTCGCTGTGATGAACGGCTACAACTCGAAGAGTAGCGGCGACCTTTTCATTGTTCTGGAACCGAACTATATGCCTGGCCGAAGCGGCACTACGCACTTTTCGGCTTATGCATACGATCGGCACGTTCCGGTTATCTTCATGGGGCCGGGCATTAAAGCCGGCCGATATGACAACAGGATTGAGCCGAACGATATCGCACCCACGCTCGCTACATTGCTGGATATACAAACTCCGAGCGGTTCATCCGGTCGCGTATTGACGGAGATGTTGCTGCAATGAACTGCAGCTAGCTCGCTCCGCCCGACGCCCGGAAAGGATTGCGACGGAATCGCCTGGCAACTCAATCGATCCTGCTCGCATCTTCCAGTGTTCTTCGGAACAGATCACCTCGGGCGATGCAAAGCAAACGGGAATAACTTGAGGATCCGAAGCGAGATTACAAACAACCTCCACATTCCCGCGCTTCACCACCAGCCATTGGGCTTCGGCATCAAAATTCACCTCCACTCGATCCATACGGCCATCCGTCAACTCGGAAGTGGATTTGCGCAGTGCGATGAGCTCCTTATACCACCCCAGCACAGACGCGTGAGATTCGTGCTCTACCTCATCCCAGTTCAACTTACAGTGTTCGAAAGTCGCCGCATCCTGCGGATCTGGAACGTCATTAGGATTCCAGCCAAACGTAATGAACTCCTTTCGACGTCCTTCCGAAACCATCTTGGCCAGCGCCGGATCTGCATGTTGCGTGAAGTATTGAAAAGGCGAGGAACTGCCAAATTCTTCTCCTTGGAAAAGCATCGGCACGAATGGCGAGGTTAGAACCAGGGCGGCTGCAATCTTTTGGCGTCCCGGACTTAGCAGGTGACAGAGCCGCTCGCCTTGCGGACGGTTCCCAATTTGATCGTGAGTCTGCGCGTAGCCCAGAAAGTGATGTCCGGAATTTTCTGTTACTCGCCTTCCGTGCAAGCGGTCGCGATACCGAGAATAGGCGCCATCATAGACGTAGGGGTTTTGAAGTGATTTCGCCAATTGATTAAGCGATCCGAAGTCTTCGTAATAACCATCCCGCTCGCCCGTAAGGAGGGTGTGCAAAGCATGATGAAAATCATCGCTCCATTGGGCATCGATTCCGAATCCGCCCGCCTCGCGGCTCGACACAATTCGAGGATCGTTCAAATCGCTTTCGGCAATCAGGACCAAATGCCGCCCAATCTGTGAAGCGAGCGCGTCCACCTCACAAGAAAGATATTCGAGGAAGTGCGTTGCCGACTGGTCATGGAACGCGTGCACCGCGTCCAACCGCAACCCATCGAAATGGTAGTCGCGCAGCCACATCAGCGCGTTATCCGAGAGAAACCGCCTTACTTCTCGACTCCCCTTATGATCCAGATTCACGGCCTGGCCCCATGGAGTTTTGTAAGCGTCCGTGAAGTAAGGACCGAACTTGTTCACGTGGCAACCCGCTGGCCCGAAATGGTTGTAAACCACATCCAGTAGCACAGCAAGGCCCTTGGCATGACACGCGTTGACGAGTTGCTTTAAGTCATCAGGCGTGCCATAAGCGTGATGCGGAGCATATAGATTTACGCCATCGTAGCCCCACCCCCATTCACCCGAAAACTGGTTGACCGGCATCAGCTCTACATGCGTTATGCCCAACTCGACAACGTGGTCGAGATGGCCGGCCATGCTCTTGAATGTTCCTGCCCGGCTGAAAGTTCCAACGTGCAGTTCGTAAATAATCGCGCTTGAAAGCGGCTTCGGCTGCCAGTTCTGATCTGTCCATGGAAAAGCAGAATGGTCCACGATACGAGATGCGCCGTCTATGCCGTAAGGTTGCCACGCCGAACGCGGATCGGGAACCGGATCGCCGCCGTCGATGACAAACCAATACTCGGTACCCTGACGCGCGCTCTCCGTTTCTCCTCTCCACCAGCCGTGTTCGAAGCGTTCGAGCGGGACAAGCGCGTTCCCGATTTTGACTGCAATATTTTCGGCGTTCGGCGCCCAAACCTCGAAGGTATGCATGGGGAGAGTTATTGTCTGGCGAGGAGAGCTACTGGAAATCGAGACAGCAATTCGGAAAGCCTCAGTTCTCCACCCTTGAAGAGCGCTCCAGAAAACTCGTTTCGCCATTGGCCCGGTGGTAGATCAAGCCAGGTATCCTGCCAATCTCCTTTTAAACCGAGCACCAATCGAGACGCCACTGTTGCCACATCATTACCTCGCAAATATGCGATAACATGCTTGGCCTTTGCTCCTTGCGCTGTGAGGGGTGTGTAATCACCGCAAGCGTCAAATGCCGCGCGGCGCTCACGCCGCACCCGCAGTCCGTGATAGAGCACCCATAGCTTTGGGAACCCTTCGTCGACTCGCCTCCACACGTCGTCCGCGTTGAGATTTCGCAATTCCCTAAGCAAGCACCGTCTTCGATCGTAATCGACGGGCCGGCGATTATCCGGGTCTACAAGGCTGAGATCCCAAATTTCCGAGCCTTGATACGTGTCCGGAATGCCCGGTGCAGTGAGTTTCAGAAGCAATTGGGATAGCGAGTTGACGCGCCCGGGCTCAATCAGAGGACCCAAAAACCGCTCGAAACTTTTCAGAAACCGATCCTCATTGTAAATGGCTTGAATGAACTCCCTAGTGGCTGTTTCGAACGGCTCATCCGGCGCCAGCCACGATGTGTGACTCTTTGCCTCTCTACATGCCTTTTGGATGTACGGTATCAACCGATCGGTTCCGATCGGCCAAGCGCCCAGCATGGTCTGATACAGGAAGTATTCAGTATTCCGATCGGGAAATCCATTCTTTTTGTGCTTTTCATTGATTCCGGCCCACTCGTGAATCGCCTCACTCCACGGCTCCGGGATTTCCGACAGCAAGTTAATTCGAGCGCGCACGTCTTCGCTGCGCTTCGTATCGTGCGTCGAGGATGCCAGCATGGTTCGTGGACGGGAGCTTTGGATTCCTGCACAGAATGCGTGAAACGCATCCAGTGAAATCCCGAACCGGCCCGGATCGCCCCCGACTTCGTTCAACGAGATGAGCCGGTTATAGCAGTAGAACGCGGTATCCTCCACGCCCTTCGCCATGGCTGGACCAGTAAATTGCTGGAACCGCATAACAAACTCGGATTCCATCGCTCCCCGAACTCGGAGCAAAAGCACGTCGCGCATGAAATCAAACAGCTCCGGATCCACTTCAGGACGATTTCGCTTGGATGCTTCGATGGCTTCATTGACGTACTTCTCGTCGTCGGAAGTCAGCTCATTCCGTTCCGGAACAATATATGTTCGATAAACGGGAAAGCAGGCCACCACCTCACGAAGGGCGCGGATCACGTCAAACCGCGTATAATCTCGCCGGTCGCGGTGACACTCGCAGATGTTCGTAAACAGAGTTGTCAACCGGTTCACATCGCTGCCGAGCAGGTCGCGCAATACCCGATGCTTCTTGTCACGGCACATTTCCGCAAAATCCGCTTGTTCGCCGGTGAACTCCCTATATAGGCTTGTGAAGGCGTTTTCATTGCTACCGTCCACGAACACGCCGAGGCTTGCATTTAGATAGTCGTACCCGGTTGTGCCATCAATGGGCCAGACATCTCGCAGGTTTTCACCCGGCTCCAGAATCTTTTCTCCAACGATCCATACGTCAGTGGCCTCTTCTCGGAGACGCTCAAAATATTGACGTGGATCGCGCAAACCGTCCGGATGATCGATGCGAATACCGTCTAAAACGCCCTCGCGAAGCCATTTCACGATGAGCGCGTGCGTGTCAGCAAACACTTGCGAATTTTCCATGCGCAAGCCCACGAGCGTGTTCACATCGAAGAACCGGCGGTAGCTCAACGCCTGTTTAGCCGCCCACCAAAAAGCGAGCCTGTAGTTCTGATGCTCGAGGAAATCGTCCATGGCATTCACGTCTTTGTTCAGACTTTCGAGCGCGGAGTCCATCGCCTCACCGATGAATGGGACTTCCCGGAACAATCGCTTCAATAGACCTCGGATCACTTCTTTATCCCGATGCCTCTCGAGCATGTCGCCCCGGTTGGTGGAAGCGGGCGACGGGAGCCGCGATAGAGAATCCCCCAGAAAAGCCAGGTATTCGGATCCACTTAACGCCGCGCCTGCAGCAATCACAGGAGGGAGCGATTTCGGCGCAACCGGCAATTCGTGCTCGAAATATTTCAAGAAGAACTCACCGCCTTGCCGCCTGATCTGAATCTCCCCACGGTTTAGAACTTTTCCGTAGTGATCGCCCAATATCGGAACCAGCAGTTTGTTGCGAAGCTTCTCTTCGTGAGACTGCCAATCGATATCGAAATACGAAGCGTATCGGCTCGAGGGACCATTCTCCAGCACGTCCCACCAATAATGATTGAGACGGCCACTGATCGCCATGTGATTCGGCACAATATCCAGCACTTGTCCTAAATCGCATTCGCCTAGACGCAGCGAGAACCGATCGTGAGCAGCCGCGCCTCCGAGTTCTTCATTCACCTTGTGATGGTCGGTTATGTCGTATCCGTGCTGGCTTCCCGGCGCAGCTTGCAAATATGGCGAGCAATAGACGTGCGAGATCCCCAGCTCATGCAGATAGTCCGCTATCTGAGCGGCTGCCTCGAAACCAAAGCCTGCATGCAGTTGCAGGCGATAAGTGGCCACTGGGATTCGCGGCATTCTTTAGTTAAGAGCACGCCCGAGCGCGCATCGTTTTCGCACCAAGACCCCGATAGGACGTACAGTGAAAGTGTCGGCAAATGCTATACGAAATCGAAAATCCGGCAACCACGAAGAACTCGGTGATTTTACTCCATCATCGGGATAATGTTGCCATTGCACGCGTTTTCTTAAGCCCCGGTCAACAGATTGCATTAGACGACATCACAGTACTAACACAAAGCGCCATCCCCGTCGGTCATAAAGTGGCAGTGCGGCGGATAGCGACCGGAGAGCCGGTCTATCGTTACGGGAACGTGATCGGTTTTGCTACCGAAATGATAGAACCGGGCCAGCACGTGCATATGCACAATCTCGGATATAAAGAACTCGATCCAACTGAAGTGTCCCCGGTTGAGCAGCTCCCGAAGCGCCACACCGAGAAAACACCGGCGACCTTCCTGGGTTACCAGCGCTCCGATGGCCGCATCGGCACGAGGAATTACATAGCCATTGTGGCGGCCAGCAACTGCGCCGCCTATACCTCGCAGCTGATCGCTTCCAGTTTCGCTGAGGAGCCGCTTCCGCCTGCCCTCGATGGCGTCGTCGCTTTCCCACACGGCGAAGGCTGCGGACAGGCCATCGGTCCCGATACCGATCAACTCCAGCGAACACTCGAGGGAGTCTTAGACCATCCGAATGTCTCCGCAGCTCTCATTCTTGGCCTCGGCTGCGAGGTGAATCAAATCGGCCATTATTTGGGTCGCTCTGAAGCCGCAGCAACACATACGGCCGCCGCACTAATAGATGCTCCGCGCCGAAAATTTCAGTAGTTTCGGCAAGCACGATTGTTCCGCCGTGATCCACGATCAGGTCACAACAATAGCCGAGTGCCGGGTTGGCGGTAATGCCCGAGAATGAATCGGA
>JAFASD010000008.1 GCA_019244945.1 Acidobacteriaceae bacterium
TCCCTCAGTAAGGCGTTACCACCAAAGGTAAGCCGCGCCCGATTGCGCGTTCACCCCCCAGACGTTAGCGTCATTGCCGGCCACCTCATAGCTGAAATTGCCGGTGCCCTCAAGGTTGAAAGTCTGCGTCGCCGCGTTCCACTGATACGCATTATTGCTACTATTTGAGCCCCAAACTGCGCCGTCAAATGTAGCCCAGACTTCATCAAGTGAGGCGCCAGGAACGTAAGCCCAGGACTGCGTGGCAGTGTTCCAGTAGTAAACCTGGTCTGAGATATTCACTCCCCAGACGTTATTGGCGCTTCCAACCGATATCTCTACTAGCGATCCTGGAATATTGACCCAAGATCCCCCCTCGAGATGGTAGATTTGCAAGTCCCCGTTGATGCCCCAGACGTCGCCGTCAGCGCCGACCGAAAGCGTTCCCAGTTCACCGGGAACTTCAGCCCAATTCCCGCTTGTGAAATTGTAATAGTATGTCTGTCCGCTGGCATTGATACCCCAGACGGCCCCATTTGCGCCGACCTGGATCACGCTCAATGCTCCCGGAATGACAGCCCAGGTCTGGTTGCTGACGTTGTAGTGGTAAATTGTGCAGGCTCCACTGCTGTTCGAGGGGCAGAAAACGCCCCACACATTCCCTTGGGAACCCACCGAAAGTTGCGATAGGGGCGGTGCGCCAGAAACTGCCTGGAAGGATTGCGTACCAGTGTTGAAGTACTCCACGGTACTCGAACTCACCCCCCACACTTCGCCATCTGGTCCCACCGAAATCTGATCTATAACAGCTCCGGGGATGATCTGGAAGGTTTGAGACGGTCTCGTTGGTGCGCCCGCGAGTTGATAAATCTGTTGAGCGCTATTCAAACCCCACACAGCGCCGTTTGGACTGGCCGACAAACTACTCAGAGTTCCGGGAACCTCGACCCATGTCGAACTTTGAGGATTCCATTGGAAGATCTCGCCCGAGGAGTTTAATCCCCAGACGTTCGCGCCGTAACCCACGCTTACCTGGGCGATGCTGCCCGGCGTGGCAACCATCGTGCCGGTTAACACATTGTAGTGGTAGGCGGTGTCATCCTTGATTGCCCAAAGATCGCCATCGACTCCCACTGAGATTTGCGTGAATCCGAAAGTTCCACCAATCCACTGAAAGGCGCCTGTGCCGGGGTTATACCAATAAATTGCGCCTCCTGCATTCACTCCGTACACTGCGCCCGTGCTGCCAACAGCGATCTGAGCTAGTTCGCCGCCGACCTGAATGAAGCCGGCGCCCTGTGAATAGTGATAGATGAAAGATTGAGCGTTGATTCCCCATACGTCTCCGTCGGCTCCAACGGCTATTTGGGAGAGCGCGCCGGGTATGTTGACCCAAGTGTTGCTGCTAGTGTCCCAGTGATAAATCTGGTGTCCCGCATTAATGCCCCAAACTGCGGTGCTGTTCCCTACCGCAATCTGCACAAGATCGCCTGGAATGTTTGTCCACTGGGAAGTGGTGAAATTGTAGGTGTAAATCTGTTGGCCGCTGTTCACGCCCCACACACTACCGTCACCGCCCACTGACAGTTGCATTAACGATCCGGGAATATTCTGGAAGGTCTCAAAGGAGGGTGAGGAAAGCCGGCCGATTTGACCGACGAGGTCTTCCGTAAACCACAGGCCGCCATCTCCCCCGGCCGCTATGCCGTATGGCCCCGCTCCACTCGTTGGAATGGCATATTCGGTAACCGAACCGCCCGTGGTGACCCTGCCTATATTGTTAGCGCTTTCTTCAGCAAACCATAGGGCTCCGTCCGGCCCTGTCACGATCATGAACGGCGCCGAGTTAGAAGTAGGAGTGGAATACTCCGTCACAACTCCGCTGGTCGTGATCTTCCCAACGCTGCTATTATTCCGCTCTGTAAACCACAATTTCCCATCCGGCCCCGGTGTGATTCCAAACGGCTCGCTCCCGCTGGTCACCGTGTACTCGGTGACAGATCCCGAGCGCACCGTACCGATCTTCCCGCTGCCCTGCTCCGTAAACCAAACGTTGTGGTCCGGGCCAAGGGTGATTGTAGTGGGAATGCTGTTCGAAGTAGGTATAGGAATTGGACTCGAAAAGGCCCCAGCCGTGCTAACGGAAGCAACCGAATTTGCCCCTGGCGCAGCTTCCAGGAACCAAATGTTCCCGTCAGGGCCAACGGTAATTCCCGTCGGCGAGGCGTTCGCGGTCGGGATCGCAAATTGAGTGATGGTCCCACTCGTAGGCACGAGTTGCCCGATGAAGTTGCCTGAAGCAACGGTGAAATAGAGGTTCCCATCGGGCCCCGTCACAAGTTGCTGCGGTTGGCTGTTGGCGGGAAGAGAATACTGCGTGACATTGCCATTCCTGTCGATCCGTCCAATCGCTGCATTGCCAGCACTCACGGAAGCCTCAGCAAACCACATCGCGCCGTCGGGCCCTACCGTAATACCCTCTGGATTGCTGCTTGCGCCGGCCGGTATCGGATACTCCGAGATTTTGACCTGCGCCGATGAGGCAAACGGAAGCGCCAGGAGAATCACAAGCGCAAGGGACGGCCCCCAATCCGAGCCTCTTTTTCGATCTCGGCTTGCGATTGCACGGACAGCCGAATCGTGCTTATTGGTCTTCACACTTTTAGACACAGACATACCCTGAACACCCTTTCCTACCATTAGCAATTTAGCTTATGGGACGAATTTTGACAAGAATTTACATTCTGGCTGGAAGTTTTAGTACTAAGCGCGGAGCGCTAGTTTGATTACTAAAACCCGCGAAAATCGAATCGGCTTAAGTCATAACAAGTACTATGGGAGAGTTGCAAAGCTATTCTCCAAGGTCTAAACGTGTGCATGATGTCAAGGGGACCAAGCCAGTTCGACCTGTTCTGCCTCGGCTGACGGCGCTGTTTCAGCGCCTGAAGACACGTAAAATTAGAAGGCTAGTCCTTTCGTCCTCTCTCTTCGATTCCGATTACTACCTCGAGCACAATCCGGATGTTGCTAGAGCCGGGATCGACCCTCTCGATCACTTTCTTTCCCCGCGTGGTCTTTCCCAAAATCCTCACCCGCTATTCGATTCGAGTTGGTATCTCGATTTGAATCCTGATGTCTCTGAAGCGGGCGTGAATCCCCTCGTTCACTACCTCCACTACGGATGGAAAGAGCGAAGGCGGCCGCATCCGTTGTTCGATAGTGAGTTCTACCTGGCACAGGACATAGAAGCGGCCGAGAAGAAGGTGGAGCCGCTGTCCGAGTATTTACGAAAAGGATCGCTGGCCGGCTATGACCCGCATCCTCTTTTCGAAACCAAATTCTATCTCGCCCAAATCGCGGATCTGCCTTCATCGGTAAACCCGTTAATCCATTACGTGACGCGCGGTTGGCGAGAGCAGCTCAATCCGCACCCATTGTTTGACGTCGCGTTTTACCTGGACCGAAATACGGACGTCAAAGAAGCCGGCGTTGAACCGTTACAACAATATCTCCTTTGGGGTTGGAAGGACGGCCGCGATCCTCATCCTCTCTTCGATCCTGATTGGTATTGGGCGCAAAAAGCCGATACAAAGGGGGAGCAGAATCAGAATCCACTTCTCCACTACGTGACCGTCGGGTGGAAAGAGAAGCGCAGCCCCTGCGCTATGTTCGACGAAGCTTTTTATCTATCGCAACACCCCAATGTGGCAACATCAGGAACCTGCTCTCTTCGCCATTACATCCTCTACGGAGTGGCTGAAGGAAGCAACCCAAATAGATGGTTTGACACGCAGTGGTACGTCTCACAAAATCCCGAAGTTCTCAGATCCGGACGTAATCCCTTAGCGCATTACGCAGAAACTGGGATGCGTGAGGGAAAGCGCACCAGGCCGCTGAGCAAGCGAGGGAGCTTGGCCGGTGCCCGTTCGGGCGCTCAGCACCGTGTCATATTCGTTTCTGGCGAACCGCACAGCGCCGGTCATCGCTACAGAGTCGTTCATCTAGCCGATTCTCTACCTCGCCAGCTCTTTGAGACGTCAATTGCCCAGGTTTCCGACGTTCCCCGCCTTTTGGGCGATATTACGGAAGCCGACCTGGTATGGGTCTGGCGCGCTCGGCTTTGTCCGGAAACGGAGCTCTTGCTGGCGGCGCACAGACAGCGTGGCTTTACGCTCCTGTATGACCTTGATGATTTGATGTTTCGTCCCGAACTCGCCATCGTCAGCGTAATCGACGGCATTCGCTCACAGAAGATGCTCGAGAAAGATGTGGGCGGCTTGTATCGGGATATACACAGATTTTTGATGGAAGCGGACCGCTGTACAGCGCCGACGGTTCACCTGGCGCAAGAAATTCGTGAGCTTGGCAAACCAGCAACGGTCATTCCGAACGGCTTCGACAGACGAATGTTCGAGCGCGCAAGGCGAGCCGCGCGCGCTCGTAAAGCTACTCCGGACGATGGAAAGATCCGCATCGGCTACGCGGCCGGCTCCCTGACGCATCAAAGAGATCTTGCTTTGGCTTCCTGCGCCATCTCTGCGATTCTGAAAGAAAATCCGCGAACGCGACTGGTTCTGTTCCGCGGAACCGTGATTCTGGACGAGTTTCCCGAGCTTGAGGCCGTGCAGGATCAGATCGAATGGCGCGAAATTGTTCCGTTTGACGAGCTGCCTGCTGAATATGCGCGATTCGATATCAACATTGCTCCTCTCGAACCGGCCAATCGCTTTTGCAAGAGTAAGAGCGAGCTGAAGTTCTTTGAAGCAGCCCTGGTCGGAGTGCCGACCGTAGCATCTCCCACCGGCGCGTACGCTACTGCTATCCGGCATGGCGAGAACGGTCTTCTGGCCCACAATAACCACGATTGGTACGAACAGCTGAATAGCTTGCTGGCTGATGCCTCGCTCCGCGCGCGCATCGCTGGAGCGGCATATCAGAACGTGCTATGGCATTACGGACCCGAGCGCCGAAGCGTCTTGACGACAAGGCTCGTCAACCAGGTGTTGGCGCCCATTCCCATACGATACGAGCTATTTCGGCCGGAGATGCAGGCCGACAGTGGCGCCGCTTTGCCCCCAATTGCGCTCCCCGAGTACGACGTCATTTTTCAATCTTCAAGAAATGGCGCGAGCCGAGTCTCAGTGATCGTGCCCCTCTATAATTATCGGCACTATGTCGAAGAAGCTCTCGATTCGATCCTGCAGCAAACCCTGCATAACATCGACGTAATTGTAGTGGATGACCGGTCTACTGATGATTCCGCCGAAGTTGCACATCGGTGGCTTAAACGCTATGCTTCTCGTTTTCACATGGTAGCTTTGCTACAAAACCGATGTAATTCGAAATTGGGGCGCACCCGGAATGTGGGAGTGAGTTTCTCCGATACAGAGCTCTACATGGCCTTGGACGCCGACAACGCTTTGCTGCCCGATTGCCTGGAATTGTGTTTACGGAAACTGGATGAAACTGGGGCAGCGTTTGCTTATCCAACGATAACCATTTTCGGAGAAAACCACGAGCAGCTAGGGCTCGTGGAGTACGATCCTGCGCATTTTCAATGCTCCAACTATATAGATGCAATGGCCATGGTGAGAAAGGCCTGCTGGGTTGCCGTGGGTGGTTATACGCCGCTCGAGCCTGTCGGGTGGGAAGATTATGAGTTCTGGTGCAAACTAGCGGAGAAAGGTCTGTTTGGGGTTCGCGTACCCGAAACCACAGCTCGGTACCGGTCGCATGCAGCTTCCATGCTGCGAACCGTTACGGATCTCCCAGAAATCAGACCGCGCGCCATTGAAGAAATGAACCGGCGCCATCCCTGGCTACAGTTACGCCCCGAACGCCACGACGATTCTAGCGGTGCATCGTTTTCATCAATCGATAGTCGCGTGGCCCAAGCGACGGACCGCAAGCTGGATTCTTAGTTGGCGTTCGCTGGGGAGCTCTCATTTATACGCGCTTAGCCTAGTTTCAAGCCATTAACGCGTGCCGAGCCCCGCACTCAAATCCCTGACTCTCGCCCGAAGAATTTTCGCTCGGGACAGCTGGCGTGCTGCCCTCCTTTTCGTTTTACTTTTGAACATCGATTTTTTCCCGTGTATCTGGGGTCATAAAACTCTCCTGGAAAGCGCTCAATTCTGCCAGAGCGTCTTGCCCAGAGGAGCATGGGCAGGTAAGCCGCTGGACTCGGTGATTTTACCCAAGACACTGGACCCTGCTGCTGCGGCTTGGTTCACAGAACCATCGCTGGCGATTACCGGCTGGGAGTACTGGCAGGCAAAAGCGCTACCGCTATGGAATCCATATCAGGGCCTTGGACAGCCCTATGCTGCCGACATGCAGTCCCAGCCCTTTTTCCCGTTGACGGTTTTGTTTTCCCTGCACACAACGCCTAAGACATACAACCTATTCTTGTTATGTCGTCTCTTAATAGCCGGAATGGGTGGCTATTTGTTTTTACGGCTATTTACTTCATTCATTCCAGCTATCGCAGGTGGCATTGCAATGATGCTGGCCGGATATTTCATTCTATATATCTCCATGCCATGTCTCAGTGTCGAGACACTTACTCCCATAACGCTGTTTGCAGCTGAATCGCTGACCAGAAATCCGTCAAAAAAATCGATGTGTGGCTTCGCCGTGGCCATCGCCCTTGTGATCTTGGGGGGAATGCCGGAAAGTAGCCTACTTACTTGCACACTCGTTTATAGTTTTGTGCTGTTCCGCATTATCTCCGACGCTTCACTTCGACATATGTGGATCAAGAGAACTGCATATGTCACAGCCGCAACGATCATAGGATTGGCGCTCGTGGCTTTTCTATTGTTGCCCATGGTGGAGTTACTACATCACTCCTATAACATTCATGAGCCAGCGAAAAATGGCGGGTTCATACCTGGACTACGGCGCGACAAATTCGATTTATCAATTTTCACATATTTTCTACCGCTGATTTTTGGTCAACCATTCGCTCTAACTCTCTCTTACCTCTACAACGGAAATGGCGCGAGGAATTATTGGGGAGTCGTACCGCTGTTTCTTTCATTGATTGCACTCTTTTCAATCACGAAATCAGAAGGCGTTAGCAATCGGAAATTGTCCCGGGCTACATATTTCTTTCTTGGGTGGGCAGTAATTCTGATTCTAAAACGATATGGGATTCAGCCAATCGATGCGCTCGGAAATTTGCCTTTATTTCGGATGGTCAATCTGCTTACTTATGATGAACCGCTGTTGTCCACGTGTATAGCGGTGCTGTCCGGAATCGGATTGGAACGCATTGTCACCAGAACAGCATCATGGCGCACTCAGACAGCGGCACTGTTCGCAACGTTTTCTTTAGTTGCGACCTGTGTTTTGTTGTCCCTAAAGGTTTTGGTTAATGCGATATCAAAGAACCATCTTTCTCCGGCGTTTCCGCTGGTAGCTTTAGGGCTGCCGCTATGTTTGCTGTTTGGTTTAGCGCTCTGCCAACTGATCTTTCAACAAGATGGGAAGGTTGGCAGCGCCGGTCGCAATGCCGCAATAGCCATTGCTTTGTGTATCGCGATTGAGATGTCTCTGAACTACATACCGGAAATTTATTATTCGTTCGGGCAGCTACCGAATATTTCAGAAAATCCGTATGCGGGAGCTCCTTACGTTCATTGGTTAAAAGCTAATAGATTTCGGAATGACCGGATCTTTGCAAGAGGTGGCGCTCTGTTTCCAGATTGGGCCTCGGCGTTTCAGTTGCCTGATGTACGCGATTTGGACGCGTTGTATTACTGGAAGTACTTGCCGTTTGTAAGAAATTTCATGCTTGCTTCCGGTCAATCCGGAACCGACGATTTCAGGGATAGGTTCACGGGGGCTGGTAGCTACGCATACGGATTTACGAGTCCACTTGAAAGACGCTTACTTCAGCTAACGTCGGTGAGATATCTCATCACCAATGTGCCGTACTTTCAGGCAGACTTTCAATTAGAATACGACCGCGAGGTCAAGATCTATAGCTACAACCACGTTCTTCCGCGCGTGGCTTTGTATTACAGTGCAAACGTTGCGAGCAATGATGAGCAAGTGCTGAAGACGTTAGCTAGCCCGAATTTCGAAATTTTCGATACAGTGGTGCTGAATTCGGTTCAGTTGACGCCCGCGCAGAGGGCTGACGTCGATGTCACCAACCGTGGAGAACCTCGGCCAGTAGAGGCAGGAAGCATCACGGTTTACGAACCCATGAAAATTGAGATCGAAGCTTCACTCCCCCAAAGTGGAATCTTAGTTTTGAATGATTGCGACTATCCAGGCTGGGAAGCGAGCGTCGACGGCATGCGCAGCAAGATTATCTCGGCGGACTACATCTTTCGCGGTCTTCTTTTGCGCCCGGGCAAGCATCGCATTCGTTTTGCGTATCGCCCGCGCAGTTTCCGGCTGGGAGCAATCATCTCCGCATCGGCTCTGGTTGGACTTTTGTTCTGTTCCGTTGATCTGCGTAGAATGGTTCGCGTTAAGTCACATTTCTGAAATCCCGCTACGGTCATACCCGCTCCGCTAGCGCTGCCGGATAAACGTGCCGTCTTGCAGATCTGCCATAGCTTGCCTGAGCTCTTGTTGCGTGTTCATCACGATCGGACCGTACCAGGCTACGGGTTCTTCGATCGGCTTGCCCGATACCAGCAGAAAGCGGATTCCTTCGGGTCCCGCCTGAACTGTGACTTCATCGCCGCGGTCGAATAGCATGAGCGAGTGATTCTTGACATCGTAGACCGGCGGCGCTTCGTCTTACCGAATCCGAAGGCTCGCTCCAGCTTCACACCGGCGCCTTCGATAGTGGACTTGGTCTCGAGAATTTGTTTAACAGGACGTAACGACATATTTCCTCTCGCTCAAGTTTCTTCCGCTAACTGCGCGAAATACCTTGATATCAAGTTAGATGCACCGAGGGGAGCAAAAGACGTTCGCTTGGTCAAGAAACCCGGTTTGCAGCAGCGAGACGTAAGTAGCAAAAATGCGTGCGTAACGCTAGATCTGCGATGTCTGTCTGTATTGGTAATGCCGAAAACCGCTTCGACTCACCTTCGAGCAGCCCGATCAAAGAGGACACTTATGCGATTTCTGCTTTCAATCATCTGCAGCTCTGTCTTATGCGGATTTGTGTCTGCGCAGCAGGCCGCGACGGAATTACATATCCATGAGGGACGCGTCCGAGGAGCGGTTTCAGAGGGCGTAATCTCGTTTAAAGGCATCCCGTTCGCTCAGCCTCCCACGGGCGAAAACCGTTGGCGGCCTCCGCAGCCTGTTCAGAGCTGGACAGGCGTCCGAGATGCGACGGAGTACGCCGCCGACTGTATGCAACTGCCGTTCCCGAGCGATGCAGCGCCGCTCGGCACGAAACCGAGCGAGGACTGTCTCTACTTAAACGTTTGGACGCCGGCCGGACAAGCCAACAAAAATTTGCCCGTCATGGTGTGGATCTATGGAGGCGGTTTTGTGAACGGTGGCAGCTCACCGGCTGTATACTCGGGCGCCCACTTCGCCAAGCAAGGACTGGTGTTCGTGAGTTTCAATTACCGGTTGGGCCGATTTGGATTCTTTGGCCATCCGGCCTCAACGGCAGAATCCAAAGACGGGCTGTTAGGCAACTACGGCTATATGGATCAAATCGCCGCGTTGAAATGGGTGCAGCGCAATATCAAAGCATTCGGCGGAGACCCGAAGAACGTCACGCTCTTTGGTGAATCGGCAGGCGGCGGATCTGTGCTGGCCATGATGACGTCGCCACTTTCGAAAGGCCTCTTTCAAAAAGCAATCATCGAATCGGGGGGAGGCCGCGGCTTATTTCCAACTAGGTATTTGAGCAAGTCTCTGCCGAACCGGCCTTCCGCGGAACAGATTGGCATCGAATTCGCCAAGAAGGCCGGTATCAGCTCGGAGGGCAAAGATGCTTTGACTGCCCTGCGCGCGCTTTCCGCCGACCAGGTCGTAGACGGCTTGAATATGGCGTCTATGAACTCGCCCACGTATGCTGGGCCGATGATCGACGGCAAGCTCCTGGTCGAAGAACCCGAAGCAGCGTTCCTCGGCGGCAGGCAGGCGAAAATTCCTCTCATCGCCGGCGCAAACAGCAGCGACATAGGGTTCTCTCCGGCCAAGTCTAGAGAGGAACTGTTCGGCCCCTTTGGCCCAGATCGGAGCAGCGCGGAAAAAGCATACGATGAAAACGCCAAAGCCGAATTCGATGCACTTCGCTCGGCGATGGCCGCAGACCGCATGATGGTGGAACCGGCGCGCTTCGTTGTGCAAACTCAGCGCACCGCCGGGCAGCCCGCATTCGAGTATAGATTCTCCTATGTCGCCGAGTCCATGCGCAAGCAGTGGAAAGGCGCGCCGCACGCAACCGAGATCCCTTTCGTGTTCGACACAGTAAATGAGAAGTATGGATCGGCACTGACCACAGCCGACGAAGACATGGCGCGAGCAGTCAATGCGTACTGGGCTGCATTCGTGAAGGCGGGAACCCCAAGCGCCGCGTCACTCCCCGAGTGGCCTACGTACGATCCCAACGCGGATCTGCTGATGAACTTTACCGAGAGTGGTCCCAAAGTGGAGAAAGATCCCTGGCATGACCGAATGGAAGTGATGCGCCGAGCAGCCGAAGCCAGAAAGAGGGACTAACGGCGGAATCGTCCGCGCGCATTTTCTCGTTACTTAGCCGTAGACCTGATTGATGACGCGCCGGATGTAATTGAGATTTTGCTGCATATCGGCCTCTAGTTTGCCCGGTCGCGCGTCGGTCTCCAGATTCGCCCAGCCGGACCATCCGATATCACGGATTGCCTCAACTACCGGGCCGAACTGGATGCTACCTTCGCCCAAGAAATGGGGATTGTCCTTGAAATGGAACTGGCAGATGCGGTCCTTGCCCAACCATCGAATCTCTTTGACCACGTCGAACCCCGCAATAGTAGAATTGCCGACATCGTAGTAAACCAAAACGCTCTTCGAGCGCGACATCTCCATCATTCGAACGTTGTCTTCCGCCGATACTGTGTTTTCAAGGCCCAGGATCACCCTCGCCTGCTCCGCTTCGGGCGCAATGTCGCGCAATGCGTCACCCACATGCGCGATCTCGGCGTCGCTTTTGAGAGCCCAGCGTCCAAAAAACGGCAGCAGAAGCACCTTCACATTCAGAGCACGAGTGAGCCGGATGGCCTCGGACACCCATTTCACCGCCAGCGGATCGCTCTTCAGGCCGTTGTCGTGCAGCCGGTCTACGCAAGTTCCGTCGATCGTCACTCCTAGTTTCTTCGATAGGCTGAGATACTGCGCAATCGTCTCGGCGTTGTCGGTCGGCAGCTTGCCACCAGCGAGGTCTCGCCCGAACGATACCTGCACTCCTTTGAAACCAAGCTCTGCCGCCTTCGACACTGCTTCGGGCTTCGCGCCCAGATTCAGGTTCCAGTCCGTCACGCCGATTTGAAGCGCGATCGCATCAGCGCCCGCAACGCTGCGATTGCCGGCCATTGCCGTGGCGAGCGTGCTCAAAAAGCTTCTGCGATTTAATACCCAATCCTGCATTCGCTTTTACTCCGAAAATTCTCTGCGCATATAGCTGATTCAGCCGAAAGGACAGTAGCCGGCTGAAACGGACCCACAAGCAGGACGGTTCGCTCCTTGCGGTCGCTGATCTAAAGTTTACCGGCGCGCTGCCGGCCTAAAACGGGACGCGCCTGCTCGGACGCTAAGTTTCTAATTCTTGCTATTTCTTGCAGTTATTTATTGTATCCTTGCCTTTGCGGCAGACCCCTCGATTCCTCTTCAGCCGTACAATTCTGCTGCTCCTCGCCCCATCCTTTTTGACGCTGGCCGATCCAGCCACCCCGATCAACGCACACGGGCCGCTGCGGCCGCATCCGCGCATGATTCTTAGTGGCGATTTTCTGAGCGCCTTACAGGCGCGAGCGGCGCAGCGAACACCCGAGTGGTCCGCACTCAAGCTGAGCTGCGATGCTTTAGCGGAGATGCCCGTGGTCTATTTCAATCAGGCTGGAAGCGGTATTGGC
>JAFASD010000304.1 GCA_019244945.1 Acidobacteriaceae bacterium
TTACTTCAACGATGATTGCCGGGACTGATAATGCGGTGGGCAGATGGTGGCCTCGAAAAAAGAAATCGCAAACATCGTTGAAGTAAGCGGAGAAGCCGACGGCGACGGACATATTCGAGACGGCGTATTCGAGGATCAGGTCCCAACCGATGATCCAGGCGAAAATTTCGCCGAGCGTGGTGTAGGCGTAGGTATAGGCGCTGCCCGCGACGGGAATCATGGACGCGAGCTCGGCATAGCATAGGCCCGCGAAGCCGCACGCGACCGCGACCAAAATGAAGGAGATCACGACGCCTGGTCCGGCGCCTGGACGGCCGATGGTGGATGCCGCTTTTCCGCCGTGAATCAGGAGATCGAGGACTGGCGCGTTGAAGATCGACTTCACTTCGAAGGTTTGGCCCGCGGCCGCGGTGCCGGTGACTGTGAAGATGCCCGACCCGATGACGGCGCCGATGCCGAAGGCGATCAGACTTAATGGGCCGAGCGACCGCTTTAGCCTTTTGCCCTCGAGATGCGTTTCTTGGACCATCTCGTCGATGCTCTTGGTTTTCAGGAGTTGACTGGGCACGTAATGGGTAAGTATAGCGGGAGCAGACGTTGACGAGGCATGGTGGAGGTGACACAATGTGTCACGTGAAGCGCGCAACGATTCGCGAATTGCATTTGAATACTAGCTCGATTCTTAAGGGTGTGTCTGAAGGCGAGTCGTTCATTATTGAAAGACACGGCATTCCTGTGGCCGAATTGAAGCCGATTCAGTCTTTGCCGCCCACGCGCAAACTGCCCGATCGAGAAAAGTTCATTTCGAAACTCAAGCCGAGCCTGGATAGCGGAACGGTTCTTGAAGAGGATCGTTCTTGAAGCTGTATTTTGATACTGCCTACATAGCTAAGTGCTACTTGAACGAGCCCAGTGGAAGCCAAGTTCGATCGCTGGCAGGAAGCGCGGCAGGCCTCTATTCATCCCGATGGTGTGTTGCAGAGATGGCTTGCGTAATTCATCGGAACTTCCGCGAAGGAACACTCGACGCGCTGGAGGCTAATGCGATTAGAACCTACTTTCGCGAGGACTTGCGAAGCGGTATTTGGTCCTTGTTGCCGGTGACTGAGCGTGTACTCCTGGCGGCCGAGCAATTCATGGCTAAGTTGCCGGCATCTGTCTACATTAGAGCCGGGGATCTCGTTCACCTGATCACGGCCGCCGAGGCGGGATTCACGGAAATCTGGACTAACGATCGTCACCTCGCCTCAGCCGCAGAGCATACCGGTCTGAGCCCGAGAACAGTCTGAGCTTCGGCGCGCCCGCCGTAAATTAATCAGAAAAAGAGTTAAGAAATTTCTTAAAAGAGATAGACGTGTGTTATAGGGTTAATAGGGTTTCTAACTGGTTATGTCACGTCTACTTAGGGTTTTCCATAGTTGTGCCTTGTTTTGCCTGGTCTCGATTCCGGCGCTGGCCCAGTTTAATGCCAGCCTTTCGGGGACGATTACTGATACCTCGGGAGCTATCGTGCCAGGAGCGCACGTCAAGCTCGTAAATACCGGTACACAAGCCACGCAGGATATGACTGCGAACGATCAAGGTTATTACCGGTTCAACCAACTTCCAGCGGGCACTTACGATTTGACGGTTGATGCGCCCGGATTTCAGACCGCTTCGGTGACCGCTGTACAAGTCGCAGCGGATATAGCGCAAAGCGCCAATGCGACTCTGCAGCCGGGGAACGTCTCGAGCACTACAACTGTCACCGCGTCAGCAGTCCCGACGCTCCAAACGGCGGACGCGAGCGTCAGCGGCACCATCACAAGCGATCAGATTGAAAAGTTGCCGACGATCGGGCGCGATCCATATGAGTTGGTGCGTACGATGCCAGGGATCGACGGCACAGGCGGTCGAAGCGGCAACGGGCAAGCTGCCACTCTCGGCAACACAACTGGTCCAGGCGGCTCCAGCGTCTCGATTTTCCAAACCGAAAACCAATTGCAAGTTAGCTCGAGCGGCCAGCGCGTCGAGCAGAACATCTTCATTCTCGACGGCGTTTCGGTCAACAGTTTGGGATGGGGCGGCGCAGCGGTTGTTACGCCGAACTCGGAATCGCTGCAGGACATGACGGTTATTACCAGTGACTATCTGGCTGAGGACGGCCGAGGTAGTGGCGCTCATATCAAGATGACGTCCAAGAGCGGCACCGATCAGTTTCACGGCAGTCTCTTGTTCCTGTATCAGGACCCAAATTTCAACGCTTTCAATAAATGGGGTGGCCCCAATAATGCTCCACCGATTCGTGTAGAGAGCAACTTTCGCCAGTATGCCGGCGGTATCGGCGGACCTATCAAGAAGGACAAGCTGTTTTTCTTCTTCTCCTATGAGGGCCTCCGCAACAAAAGCACGAATTATGGAACGGGCTGGACTTTAACGCCTCAGGCCCGAAAGTTGATAGCCGCGCAGAACAACGCAGTGGGTAAGATATTCAGTTCCGTAAACAACACGCCCCGCCTTGTGGCGGCGCTGGGCGGCCCGTCAACTACCTGTGCAGCTGTTTTTGGCGGCAATGCAGCTAACGCGTGT
>JAFASD010000419.1 GCA_019244945.1 Acidobacteriaceae bacterium
CAAGGCGCCGTCAATCGCCCTATCGAATTGCATGAAGACGAGGTTCCAGATTTCGACGAACCTTCCGCCGGCGTCCAGAGGAAAGTGCTCCTGTTCCCGCCCTTTCTCCGCAGCTTCCGGTCCTAAATCGTAGTGAATTTCCGAGCAAGGGCCGCAGGGTCCCGTCTCGCCCATCTGCCAGAAATTGTCCTTTTCGTCGAGCCGGAAGATCCGTTCTTTCGAAATGCCAGTGACGCTTTGCCAGAGCCGCTCGGCTTCGTCATCTTCACGAAAAACGGTCACGTACAGCTTGTCTTTCGGCATGCCGTACCAGTTGGGGCTGGTGACAAGTTCCCAGCCGAAAGCGATGGCGTCTTTTTTGAAGTAATCGCCGAACGAGAAATTACCCAGCATTTCGAAAAACGTGTGGTGCCGGCGGGTGTAGCCGACATTTTCGAGGTCGTTGTGCTTACCACCTGCTCGAACGCATTTTTGCGAAGAGGCCGCTCTCGAATAGTCGCGCTTTTCGAGGCCGAGGAACACCTCTTTAAACTGATTCATGCCGGCGTTCGTGAACAACAACGTCGGATCATCAGCAGGGACCAGAGACGAGCTGCGAACGGTCTGGTGGCCCTGCCCGGCGAAGTAGTCCAAGAACTTCGCGCGAATTTCGTTTCCAGTCATCTTTCTCTCAGTTTCGCATTCGACCGCGCTTTACACGGCAATGTAACCTGGATTAACTAGACACGTCTTTGGACGAGAAGAGTCCCCGATCGCAACACTTTCTATTAGGCTGCTTGAATCCATGCGAAGATCTATTTTCTCCCTTGCTTTAATTGCTGTCTGCTCTGCGCCGTTCATTTGTGCGGGGGCCGTTCAACCTCTGGTTTTGCAAAGCGTCGATGAAGCGCGAATGCAAAGATTGCCGGGCAACACGCACCCTTTGGCTCGGGCCGAGTTTGACCAGGGTATTGCGCCAGCCGATCTACCGCTGGAACGCATGCTACTGGTTCTGAAGCGCAGCCCGGAGCAGGAAACGGCGCTGCAAGCCTTGCTTCTGCAGCAGCAAGATGAGTCCTCGCCGCAATACCACAAATGGCTCACGCCGGACCAGTTCGGACAACAGTTTGGTCCGGTTGACCAGGACATCCAAGCCGTAACGGGTTGGTTGGAATCGCACGGATTTCAGGTCGCGCGAGTTTCTAAAGGTCGAAACATCGTAGAGTTTTCGGGTACTGCCGGACAGGTGCTCGAGGCCTTCCATACGGAGATCCATAAGTATGTGGTCAATGGCGAGGAACATTGGGCCAATTCGACCGATCCCATGATCCCTGCCGCCCTCGCGCCCGTAACCGCGGGGATCGCGACACTGCACAACTTTCAAAAGAAGTCCCAAATCATTTCAGCAAACCGCTCGTTCGAGGCGAACTTGGATCCTGTCTCAAAACATGTTGAGTTCACGTCTTCAACGGACAGTCATGCTTTGGCTCCTGGCGATTACGCCGTCATCTATAACATCAATCCGGTTTACAATTCGGGAATCGATGGCACTGGCGCCAGCGTTGCGGTAGTTGCCCGGTCGAACATTAATATTTCGGATATCTCCGGCGCAAATAGTTTCCGCAGTACATTTGGCCTTCCGAATAATCCTCCACAAATCATCGTGAACGGTCCGGATCCCGGCGACCTGGGAGGCGGCGAAGAGGCGGAAGCCGTATTGGATACATCGTGGTCTGGGGCGACTGCGATTCGCGCAACCATAAAGCTGGTCATCTCAAAAACGACGAGCACCACGGACGGGGTAGACCTCTCCGAGGAATACATCATCGACAACAATCTAAGCGATGTGATGACGGAGAGCTTTGGGGATTGCGAAGCGAACTACACGCGCGGCGAAGCGGATTTCTATTCATCACTCGCGGCGCAAGCTGCCGCACAAGGCATTACCTATACGGTGGCAGCCGGAGATTCCGGGGCGGAGGGCTGTGACGATCCCACAGAAACAAGCGCTACCGGACCGCTCTCCGTCAATATATTGGCATCGACGCCTTACACCATCGCAGTGGGTGGCACGGAGTTCAACGAGAACGGAAATGACGCTGCCTATTGGAGCTCGACTAACCGCCCCGGGTTGGCTTCAGCCCTCTCTTACATTCCTGAAGATGTCTGGAACGAGAGCTGCACGGTGGCCCAATGTGGAAGTGCCAATGCGGGCCTTTGGGCGGGTGGGGGCGGCGCCAGCACTCTGTTTTCGAAACCTTCCTGGCAATCGGGTGTCACCGGCATACCGGATGATGGCGCCCGCGACGTGCCTGATGTTGCGATGACTGCGGCCGGCCACGACGCTTATCTGCTGTGTCTGGATGGCTCGTGTACCCCGAATAGCCGGAACCGGATTTCATTCCAAGGGTACAGTGGGACCTCGGCGGCGACACCTTCTTTCGCCGGCATTATGGCGCTGGTGGTTCAAAAGACAGGCTCACGACAGGGCCAGGCAGATCAGGTGCTTTATCCGCTCGCCGCTTCCGAAAACCTGAGTGAGTGCGATGCGTCGAACGCGGCAGGTCTGCCTGCTGCGAGTTGTATTTTCAACGACGTGAGGGTAGGCAACAACGCAGTTCCGGGCGAATCCGGCTACGGGACAAGCGCCTCAAAGTATCAAGCTGGAATTGGTTACGATCTGGCTACCGGTCTTGGTTCCGTGAACGTCGCAAACCTGGTCAACAACTGGAGTCACTCTCATACGTCAAGCCCACAGTTCGAGATCCTTGTGGATCAACCCCGCCCTACAGATTCGACTTTAATCGGCTCTAGCGTGTTTTCCGGCTGGGCCATTTACAGCAAAGCTGCTATTGTAAGCGTCGGGATTTCCATCGATGGAGTTCCGTTTGGAAATGCCAGTTACGGACTGAGCCGCCCCGACGTCTGCGCTGTCTATCCTGGACCGGGTTGTCCGGAGGTCGGCTGGTCGATCCCAGTCGATACGACTCAGCTTTCAGACGGCGCTCACACGCTAGATGTCACGGCAACATCGGGCGCCGGGACTCATTTCACCATTTCCACTCCTTTCACGGTGGCGAATTGGACGATCGGAGACCCGATGAGGGTTGATATCGACACTCCCAACTCGCAAAGCGGCGCTTTCAGCGGTCTGGCTACATTTGGCGGCTGGGTGATCGACGATGATGCCGCTATTGGCAGCGTCTCTATTTCGGTGGATGGCGTGCCATATGGGAGCGCAGGCTATGGCGGCAGCCGGCCAGATGTCTGCACCATTTTCCCAGGCAGAGCAGGTTGCCCGAACGTGGGCTGGAATTTCGCTCTCGATACCACCCAATTCGCCGATGGGATTCACACGCTGGCGGTTACCGGAACGTCCGTTGCGAATCAAAGCTCCACCGTTACAGCCAGCTTTACGGTTTCGAATTCAGCCGGGAATCCGATCACTATGAGCATTGATCGGCCCAACTCGCAAAGTGCTTCTTTCAGCGGTCCGGCAGCTTTTGGTGGCTGGGCCATTTCGAGCGATGGAGCAATCACGAGCGTAGCCGTTTCCATAGACGGCGTTTTCCAGGGTAATGCGGTGTACGGAGGGAACGGAGGAAACCGGCCCGACGTGTGCGCTGTTTTTCCCGGCCGAGCTGGATGCCCCTACGTCGGATGGAATTTCGTGCTTGATACCGCTAAGGTTTCGAACGGCAATCACATTCTTGAGATAACCGCCACGTCCACAAGCGGGCGGCGCGCCACAATCAGTGCGGCTTTTGCCGTAGCAAACGTAACTACCGGTATACCGATGAAGATCTTCGTCGATAATCCGGGGCCAGAGAATTTCGCATTGGAAGGGCTGGCTAACTTCTCCGGATGGGCGCTGGATGACGCGGCCGCCATGACCAACGTTACTATCTCCATCGATGGGGCGCCGCGCGGAACCGCAACATACGGCATCTACCGGCCAGATGTCTGTACGGCTTATCCGGGTAGACCCGGATGCCCCTATGTCGGCTGGACGTTCCCCATTGATACCAATCTCATTCCAGACGGAGTACACACGCTTGAAGTAACTGGGACGTCAGCCGCAGGCGACCAATTAACCGTGCCGACCCCATTCACGGTCGGCAATTGGACAACGGCAAATCCGATGAGGATTTCGATTGACACCCCCAATACGCAGAGCGCTAGTCTGAGCGGCCCGACGGCCATCGGAGGCTGGGCACTGGACGATATAGCAGCCATCACCAGTGTTGCCGTTTCCGTAGATGGCGTCAGCTTCGGGAATGCCGCATACGGAGGAAACCGGCCGGACGTCTGCTCGGCTTTTCCGGATCGACCGGGCTGTCCGAATGTGGGCTGGAACTTCTTGCTGGATACGACACTGCTACCGGACGGTATGCACACTCTCGAGATCACGGCAACGTCGGCTGGCGGCCAGCACACCACGGTAACGCAAACCTTCACGGTGGCCAATGTAGCAGCGAGCGCCATAGATATCAGCATTGACACTCCGTCTTCGAACGAGACGCTATCGGGCATCGCTGCCATCGGAGGTTGGGCAATCGATCTAAATAGCGGCACCGGAATCGCCGGCGTTCAGATTCTGATAGATGGCGTATCGGTAACAACGGCCGGTTACGGCGGAGACCGCCCGGATGTGTGCGCAGCGTTTGGTGATGTTACGGGTTGTCCGAAAGTTGGCTGGAACGCGCTGGTGGACACCACTCTATTGGCGAATGGCGTTCACACCCTGGAGGCGCAGGCTTCTGCGACGGATGGCCAGCAACTCACCGTGAGCACTTTGTTTAACGTTTCCAATTAGCCGAGGGTTTTCTCGGCGAGTGCGACATTACAGCCTGTTGATAAGGCTCGCCACATAACCGGCGCCGAATCCGTTGTCGATATTCACAACGGTGACGTTGCTTGCGCAACTGTTCAACATGCCGAGCAATGCTGCTAAACCGTGAAAGCTCGCGCCATAACCGATGCTGGTTGGAACCGCGATTACCGGGCATGAGACGAGTCCGCCCACGACGCTGGGGAGAGCGCCTTCCATGCCTGCGCAAACAATGGCGACACGGGCCTCGGTCAGACGGCTCCGTTGATGCAGGAGGCGATGGATGCCGGCGACCCCGACATCGCAGATCGCATCCACCTCATTGCCCATGACTTCAGCGGTGAGCTGCGCTTCTTCCAGGATGGGGAGATCGCTGGTCCCTGCGCAGACGGCCACAATTTTCCCTTTTCCGAGGATG
>JAFASD010000435.1 GCA_019244945.1 Acidobacteriaceae bacterium
ACGAACCGTTTTCGTGCCGCGGTGGCCGGCGCAGGCATCGCCGACTGGGTGAGCTACTACGGCGAGAATTCGATTGACGAGTGGATGATTCCGTTCTTCGGAGCATCGGTCTACGACGATCCAGGGGTTTATGCGAAGAGTTCACCCATCAACTTCATCAAACGGGTAAAGACGCCAACTCTAATAGTCGTGGGCGAGCGTGATGGCGAGTGCCCTGCCCCCCAATCGTTCGAGTTCTGGCACGCTCTGAAAACGCTGGGTGTACCGACGCAACTGGTAGTGTACCCGGGCGAGGGTCACTCGTTCCGCGATGCCCGGAACCGTGTGGACGTCACGAAACGGGCGTTATCGTGGTTCCAGGAACATCTCGGCCACTAACGCTTGCACGTTACAATAGGGAAGCTTTTCAGAACGCCTCCGAGTCGTTACAATCATTCACGCCCGCCGTGGAATTCTTGTGAGACGTATCGCGTTTGTTGAAAGTGTCGCGTAATGACAGAACTTTTCTCCGAAACATATCGCTATCGGGAACTGATTTGGGCGCTCGCTCTGAAAGAGCTGAAGATTCGTTACAAGCGATCCGTATTGGGCTTCCTGTGGGCTCTTTTGAATCCGATGTTGCTGATGATTGTGCTGACTATCGTGTTCTCAACCATCATGCCCTTTCCCATCAAGCATTACGCCATATTTCTTCTGAGTGTTCTGCTGCCGTGGACCTTTTTCTCCCAATCGCTCTCGTACGCTGCGGAATCGATCGTGGGAAATGGCGATCTTATCAAGAAAGTGCGTGTTGCGAAACTCGTCTTCCCTGTGGCGGCGGTTGTTTCGAATTTGATTAATCTGCTCCTTTCGTTGATCCCGCTCGTTCTGCTCGTACTCGTGATGCGGCATCCTTTTCACTTGACGTGGCTCTATTTACCCGTTCCGCTTCTGGCACTGACGATCCTCACTTTGGGAGCTACATTCTTTTTTGCAGTCGCGAATGTGTATTATCGCGACGTCGCTCATATTTTGCAAATCCTGCTCCAGATACTCTTCTATGTGACGCCTATACTGTATGCGGAAGATTTTTTCCCGGCAAAATATCGATGGGTATTTAAGCTGAATCCTTTGGTATACGTGCTCCACGGATTCCGCTTGAGTGTGTATTGGGGATTTTTACCGGCGTTCCAGTCTATTGTGGCTTCCTTTATCTGCGCATTCGCCGCGTTGTTTATCGGCTACGCGATTTTTCGCAGGTACCAGAACGAGTTCGTTTTCTACATCTGATCCACATGGAAAGTAGTTCTGTCGCGATAACGGTCGACCGCGTTACCCAGCGCTTCCGCGTCATTCACGAGCGTCCCGATTCTATTCGTGAGTTATTCGCAAAATTTTTCCGGCATGAATCGAGATTCCACGACTTCGACGCCGTGAAGGATGTCTCCTTTGAAATCCGCGCGGGCGAGATGGTGGGCATTATCGGACCAAATGGCTCAGGCAAAAGCACGCTGCTCAAGATCATCGCTGGTATTTATCGGCCGACAGCCGGAAGCGTGCGTCTCAATGGCACCATCGCACCACTGATCGAGTTAGGAGCGGGCTTTCACTCGGAGCTGACCGGTCGCGAAAATATTCTGCTCAACGGGTTACTCCTCGGCTTTTCCAAACGCGAAATGCAGCAACGTGAGCAGAAGATTGTGGAGTTTGCCGATATCGGTGATTTTATCGATGCGCCGGTTAAGCAGTACTCTTCCGGAATGTACACCCGCCTTGCTTTCGCTGTAGCGACCGCCGTGGACCCGGACATTCTTGTGCTGGACGAAATTCTTGCCGTAGGCGATGCGGCTTTCCAGATGAAGTGCTTTGAAAAAATGCAACAGTTTCGCCGCAGCGGCAAAACCATTCTTTTCGTGACCCACGCTCTGCAACAGGTGATCGACAATTGTGACCGTGCCATTCTCTTGCAGCATGGACGGATGATTGGTGACGGGCGGCCGGAGGCCGTGATTCAGACCTACGGCGCTCAAACAGGCGTCGAGTTGATGGAACTCTTAAACGCTGCGCCGTAGAGCATCAGGATCACTCGGGCGCCGGTTTCTTCGCCGCCGAAACAATTAACGACAGCAGCGTCGCTTCATAGTTAGCCTGCAGGTCCTTGAGCGACCGAAGAAAGACGGAAAGCGGCTCGGCATCGGCACCGGAATGATTCGCCCAGCCAATGCGCGTGCTTCCTTTGGGCGTGAATTCGTAAACCCGCATGCCCGCGCGGTATTTCTCCCATCTTTGTGCGCAATGTTTAATCTGGCCTGAGACTGTCGCCGGGCCGAGATCCACCGAGACAGTTGCGCCAACCGGAACCGGGGTGTGCAATTCGAGCCCGAGTCCCGAAGGAGAAAGGTCCACAATTGTAATCGGCATCGGGGCTGGTGCGCCATGGATCTGCAGTTTGGCGCTCAGGTTTGTCGAAATGCGAATCTCTCTTCGGCGCTCATCGGCCTGAGTAATTCGCAATCCCAATTCGTAGGTGCCATCGCTCGCTCTCGACGCGTTCACCACGCATGCCTGAATGTTTTGTTCCCCGCAGCCGATCTGCAGCGCCCGGTTTTGTGGAATGAAGACGGGTGCGTAGACGACCAATAGGGCGGAACTAATGCCCCTAATTTCGGCAGAAATATCTCGCGGCTGTTCGTCGGCGAGCCGAAGGGTCACCGGAACAGGACAATGCCTGGTATTCACCTGTTGTGCTCTTGTCTCATCGGCCAAATCGACGAGGCAAGAAATGTTTGTTTCGGTTTTTTCTGGCGCTTACTCCGTACCTGTGGTCAAGTAAGGAGGGGGCGTGGCCTGCGCTGGCGATCTTGGACGGATCAGAGCCGGTCAGGACCGTAGACTGGCGGAGGAAGAGGGATTCGAACCCCCGTGCGCCTTCCGACGCAAACGGTTTTCAAGACCGCCGCCTTCAACCACTCGGCCATTCCTCCACATTCAACGTACCGGATTTGCCACGGTTTCTCAACACTGCAGCTACTGAACGCGGCTCCTATTTCACCTGCACCGTCAGTGACTCGCTCTTACTATTTCCCTTCCCGTCGTCAGCGGTGATCTTGTAGGTAGTAGTGATTTTCGGCGCAATTTGGACGCAATGATAATAAGTCGGCTTCGCTTGCTCTACCGGCGGATCCAACTTCACCGTTTTGGCGTTGAGAACGCCGTAACACAATTGCGCGGTTTCTCCACGTTTGAGCGAACTGGAATCGACCGAAAAGGTCGAGAACTTGATCTCGCCCGATCCGTAGATCTGCTCCACCTGCTGCTTTCGCGCCTGTTCGCGCTGCGCTTCAATCGCCTGCTGGGCGTTCCGATTACTCTCGTAACGCGAATAGAAGATCCACGCGACGTAGAGAGCGGCCAGGATAACGGCAACAGTCGTATAGGGCAAGACGCGTTGCAGGGCCGGGCGCGGCTTTGGTTCCGGTTCTTCTGGGGCTTCAGCTAAAGGCATGATCACTTCTTAGATACGCGCTCGGCGCCCGTGTTTCTGATGGCGCGGCTATACTGGCAAATAAACAGCGAAGAACTTGGCCAGACGATGATTGACACGCAGGCACAATTAGCTCGATTGAA
>JAFASD010000493.1 GCA_019244945.1 Acidobacteriaceae bacterium
TCGACAGCCTCTCGATTTGCTTTGCAATATAGAACAGGTAGCCTAGGAGCAGGATCGAGAGCAGGATGAACAAACCTGCAATAGCACGCTTCATGCGGTTGTTTTCTGCATTTCAATTCGGCTGAAATTTTAGTCTACGCGCGGAAAGGCGTCCAGATGCGTCCTTTCATAAAGCTCAGCAGCAGCAAAAATCCTGTCGTGCAAGTGGTCCGCCGGGCAATCGCGAAGGGACGTCCTACTGAAACGGGACTGATCGTGGCGGAAGGGCCGCATCTATTTGCAGAAGCATTGGGGGGCAAGTGGCAGATCGAGCAGGTGCTGACTACTGCTGCGGGCCTGGAGCGGCACGCGGCTCTTTTGAACCATGGGAGTGCCGAAATCCTCGAAGTATCTTCTCGCGTATTTGCTTCGATGGCAGACACGGAGACGACCCAGGAGATCCTATTCCTTCTAAGACCGAGGGAATGGTCCTGGCATCATCTGTTACACTCATCCGCGCTCGTAGTGGTGCTGGACGGCATTCAAGACCCTGGAAATGCGGGAACCATCGTTCGATCAGCCGAGGCCTTTGGTGGAAGCGGCATCGTGTTCCTGAAGGGCTGCGTGCGCGTAGCAAATGGAAAATTCTTGAGGGGAACGGCAGGGTCCATTTTCCGAATGCCGTATCTCGAAGACGTTTCGCCGGCTGCTTTCATGCCAGAGATCCGATCGGCGCGGTTAACCCTCTACGCCTTGGTTCCGGCTGCCGACGAGAGCGTGTCAACAGCCAATTTCCGCGGCGGTTGTGCATTGGTTGTTGGAAGTGAGGGCGCAGGCGTTTCCGATGAATTGCTCGCGGAAGCGCGAACGGTTTCGATACCCACGAGAGAAGTGGAGTCCTTGAATGCGGCAGTTGCGTGCTCGATTGCACTTTTTACCGCACAACAGCAAAGAGGCAGGCCATGAGCTTATTCGATGCATCCCCATTAAGGGCGGAAGAACCGCCGGAATCTCTGGACCGGCCGCTGGCGGATCGCGTGCGACCTCAATCGCTCGACGAGTACGTGGGCCAGCAACACATCCTTGGACCCGCGAAGCCCCTTCGCGCCCAAATTGAAAGCGGGCACCTCACCTCGATGATCTTGTGGGGGCCACCCGGGTCAGGGAAAACCACGCTCGCGGCGTTGGTCGCGCAGCAAAGCCGGGCGGAGTTCATTCGTTTCAGCGCTGTCCTGAGCGGAATCAAAGAAATTAAAGCGGTGATGGCGGACGCCCAGAAAGCAAAGCGCATGGGCAGAAAGACCGTGCTTTTCATAGACGAAATTCATCGTTTCAACAAAGCGCAACAGGATGCCTTTCTGCCCTATGTGGAGCGCGGGGATATCGTGTTGATTGGCGCGACTACGGAGAACCCGTCCTTCGAAGTGGTATCGGCTCTCCTGTCACGAACCAAAGTGTATTCGCTGCACGCGCTCGAGACGGCGGAAGTAGTGGTTCTTCTCAGGCGCGCTCTGGAGACGCCGAAGCGTGGGTTAGGCCACCTGGGACTAAAGATCACCGACGATTTGCTCGATGAGATTGCCGTGGCTTCCAGCGGTGATGCTCGGGCAGCACTAAATACTTTGGAAATCGCCGCCGGATTGGCTCGCGAGGGGGTCATCAATCGCCAAGTGGTAAGTGACGCTTTGCAGCGCAAGGTCCTGCTGTATGACAAGGCAGGAGAGGAACACTATAATCTCATCTCCGCCCTACACAAATCGGTACGTTCGAGCGATGCGGATGCAGCATTGTATTGGCTGGCGCGGATGATGAACGCGGGCGAAGACCGGCTGTATCTGGCGCGGCGTCTTGTGCGGATGGCCATCGAAGACATTGGATTGGCGGATCCACGGGCGGTGGAACAAGCGATCGCCTGCATGCAAACCGTTCACTTTCTGGGCATTCCGGAAGGGGACCAAGCCCTGGCCCAGCTGACTATTTATCTGGCGCTCGCACCCAAATCGGATGCAGCGTATCAGGCGCTCAATCGAGCGAATGCCGCAGTTGAAAGCACGGTCGCGGCGCCTGTCCCCCTGCATCTGAGGAATGCTCCCACCCGGCTTATGAAGGAGATGGGCTACTCAAAGGGGTACAAGCATGCCCATGCCGAGGAAGACGCCGTTACCGATATGCAATGTCTTCCTGATTCTCTAAGGCACGCAGTCTACTACGAGCCGGCAGATCGCGGGTTCGAACAAAGGTTGCGCGAACGCGTCCAATGGCTCCGTAAGAAACGTAATAGAGAGGAGTATCCGACCGACTAAACAAATGTCCAGTTATTGTGTAAGCTTAAAGATCAGAGCTTGGATACCGTGCCTGAAAATGCCGTCGCTGCCCCGAGGCGGTTCGAGACTATGGACCTAGGCACTCCCGAGCGACGCCGATCGAGCCGCTTTCCGATCGAACGCGAGCTCCGTTATAAGACTCTGAATCAACGGACTGAAATCCTGGTCGGTAACGGCAAAACTCTCAATATCAGTAGCTCCGGCGTGCTCTTTACCTCCGATCACGATTTACCCATCGGTACCCGTCTGGAAGTCTCAATCAGTTGGCCTGCCCAATTGAATGAAAAATGTTTGCTGAATTTGGTTGCACGGGGGCGCGTTACCCGCCACACCAAGGGCCAACTCGCGTTGCAGATTCAGCAGTACGAATTTAGAACGCAAAGCCGCCCGGGCAGCCCCATGGGCAAGTAAGAAAAAACTGCCGGATCTCATTCGCACACATAGTGCTGCCATGTGGGCTACCATGTCAGTGTCGTGCGCCGTCGTCTCGCCTTTGCTGCCGCCGCGCTGAGCCTTCTGGTTCTGCTGGCTTTGATGGTCTGGCAGGGCTCCTTCAGCTTCTCCTTCGCTCCCTCAGACCTGCGCGAAACCCTGATCCTCTGGGCAGTTTCGACGCTGATTTTTCTGCTGGCGGTCGTGCTCACCTTCATGCTCTTCCGGGCTTGGGTGAAGCTCTATCTGGATCGCCAAAAGAACAGAGAAGGGTCTCGGATGCGCTCGAAGCTCTTAGTTGGCGCACTTGCTCTCACGATCGCCCCCACGCTTTTTTCGGCCCTGTTCAACTACGCCGTTTTGAATAGAACGCTAGACAAGTGGTTTACCAGCCCGGCGCGCGGCATTCAGATGAATGTTCAAGATTTGGACACATCCTATAAGAAGGAGGCGCAAGAGCGCGTTCAGGCGGAAGCCGATTGGATCAGCTTGCTGCCGGAAACGCGCGCAGCCGCCCTTCGGGGCGCGCTGAATGCCGATTTCTTTCGCGGGCTTGCCGATTCACACGGCATTCGGCAAATAATATTCGCGCCGGAAAGTGGCGTTCCGGTGCTGATCTACCAGAATTTTGAGAAGCCAAATCCGCCCTTGCTCTACGCTACGGCAGCGGTAAATGACGGCGGGAAAGTGCTTGGAAAAATCACCATGGCCGCGATGCTGAACGGAGATGCATCCGGTAAAGAGAATGCCATTCAGCGGTTCATGGATGAGCAGAAACAACTGGCCGGGCGCAAGAAGTTCTATTACGACACTTATTTCCTGTTGATCTGTCTTCTGACGCTGTTTGTGCTTTTCTTTGCTGCGTGGTCTGCTCAGATTCTTTCGAAACAGATCAGCGTGCCGATATCGGCGCTGCTGGAGGCCTCTCAGGAAGTTCGCCGCGGGAATCTATCGTATCGGGTGCGCGTGGATGCAATGGATGAGCTCGCGACGCTGGTGCGCGCCTTCAACGAAATGACGAACGACCTGGAGGGAAATTCGCGAGAGTTAGAGGCGCGGCGGAGATTTACGGAAGCGATTCTCGAAAGTATTCCGACCGGCGTTATTTCAGTTTCCTCAGAGGAACGGATCGAGCGCGTGAATCGCGCGTTGGCTGGGATCTTCTCGCGAGAAGTTGTTTTATCCGCGAAGCGGCTTGAGGATCTGTTTTCAGGTGAGGATCTGTCTGAGATCCGATACGTCCTAAAGCGTGCCCGCCGAACCGGCGCAGCAGCCTGCCAACTTGATATCCAGCGCCCTTCTTCTGTTCTTCACTTAGCTGTCACGGTCGCATCGCTCGAAGAGCAGCGCGGCTTTGTAATGGTCTTGGAAGATACTAGCGACCTGTTGCGTGCTCAAAAAGCAGCCGCATGGCAGGAAGTGGCGCGACGCATCGCGCACGAGATAAAGAATCCGTTGACTCCAATTTCGTTAAGCGCCGATCGCATTGCGCGGCAACTCAGGAGGGTATCGCTGAATAACGATATCCGCGGCATACTCGACGAGTGCACGCGAACGATACAGCAAGAAGTTCAGACCGTGAAATCGCTGGTTGACGAATTTTCGAAGTTTTCACGGTTTCCGAGCGCGCAACCGATTCCTACGGATCTAAATGAGCTCGTCAAAAGCGTAATGGCTGCATTTGCCGGAAGGCTGGAAGGCATCGCTGTATCGATGGCCTTGGACGAAAAAATCCCGCTTGTCCTGGCGGACCGCGAACAGATGAAGCGAGTCATTGTAAATTTGATCGACAATGCTGCGGAAGCGATGAGCGTTTCCCCAGTTCGCAAACTGCTTGTGGCAACTTCGCAGACGCTTCCCGATTCGGTCGAATTGTCTGTAAGCGACACGGGTTCCGGCATTTCAGCCGCTGATAAAGACAAACTGTTTCTGCCTTATTTTTCAACCAAGCAACGTGGCACTGGATTGGGACTGGCGATTGTGAGCCATATCATTACGGAGCATCACGGCAGGGTCCGAGTCGAAGATAACTACCCGGCGGGGGCTCGTTTTGTAATCGAGTTGAACGCATTGGTGGCGGACTTTGCTACAAGCGGACAGGCCGCCGGAGCGGAAGCCGCTACGCTGAACGTATAGCAATCCCGATGCCTCTACGCGGACCGAAAGTTCTTATTGTCGACGATGAGGCGAACATCCGCCAATCCTTGCGCGGGGTGCTCTCTGACGAGGATTATCAATGCACCGCGGTGAACAGCGGTGAAACCTGTTTGGCGGAGCTTGCTCGCGAGTCTTACGAAGTTGTTTTACTCGACATTTGGCTTCCCGGGATAGACGGACTTGCGACGCTCGCGCGAATTCAGGAGCTTCCTTTCGGATCGCGGCCGGCCGTGGTCATGATTTCAGGTCACGGCAACATCGAAACAGCAGTCAAAGCCACCAAGCTGGGCGCGTTCGATTTCATCGAGAAGCCTTTGACCATCGAGAAAGTCAGCGTTGTGGTCAAAAACGCTATTCAACAGCGCCGAATGGATCTGGAATTACAGCGGCTGCACGAAGACAATGCATCGCCCGAAATAATTGGCGATAGCGTGCCGATGAAGGCGCTTCGACAGCAGCTCAAGCTGATGGCGGGAACCAACGGGCGTGTACTGATTTTCGGCGAGAGCGGCACGGGCAAAGAGCTTGTTGCGCGTGCGCTGCATGCGTTGAGCCAGCGGGCCAATGGGCCGTTTGTCGAGGTGAATTGCGCGGCGCTGCCCGACGACCTGATCGAAAGCGAGCTGTTTGGCCATCGGCGCACGAATTTAGATGGGACACCCGATCACAAAATCGGCAAGTTGCAGAAAGCACATGGAGGCACGTTCTTCCTCGACGAAGTAGGAGACATGAGCCTCAAGACGCAGGCCAAGGTGCTTCGTGCCCTCGATGAGCACCGGTTCGAGCCGTTGGGAGCGCCGCAATCGATTCAGGTGAATGCGCGCGTCGTAGCGGCCACGAACAAGAATCTGGAAAGAGAGATTGAGCGCGGCAATTTTCGCGAAGACCTTTTTTACCGTCTCAACGTCATACCGTTTACCGTGCCGCCGCTTCGCGAGCGGGCGGAAGACATACCTGTTCTGGCGACGCATTTCCTACGTGAGTTTTCGCTCGCGTATGGCCGCCGCCCAAAAGAGTTAAGCGAAGACGCGCTCGCCGCTCTCGTGAAATATCACTGGCCCGGCAATGTGCGTGAGTTACGTAACCTCATGGAGCGCATAGTCATCTTGCATCCGCAACGCCGGATTGAAGCGCGCCATGTGCCGTTGGATGCAGCGCGCAAGAATTCCGGCAATAAGCCCTGGGATGGATTTGGAAGTCTTCAAGAAGTGAAAGAAGCCGCCGAGCGCGATTATATTTTGCGCAAACTCGAGGAAAGTAACGGTAACGTGACGCGAGCGTCCGAGATGTTGGGTCTCGAACGAAGCAATCTATATCGAAAAATGAAATCACTCGGGATTGCTTCCAAAGAATAGAAGGGTTTCGAAGCGGGAACGACGCGCGCGACGTGCTAACCTGAATTTGGCATGGCAATACCGAATGTAAAGCGTTTCCGTCCATTTTGTCCGACTTGCAACGAGAATTTCACCGTGATGGCCGTCCTTCCGACGGACGCCAACGTGAACGATTACTTAACGGACGTCGTTGCGCGGCATGACCACAAAGCGTACCAGGAAGCGAAGCAACAGCACTTCAAAGTCCGCGTAGGTCAGCAGAAACAGAAAAAAGCGAAGTAACTTCTGCGTTCCGCTTAAAGAAACCCGACCGAAGCGGTTATGTATTTTTGTGGGCTTGCAGGATCCGGATAGCTCTTGTAGCTGCCAAAGACACATCGGGGTCAATATCTTTCGTTAATGTGTTCAGCGCTGGAATAACGTCCTCGCTTTGACTTGCGGAGAACACGGAACACAATGCCAGCTTCTGATCTTTAGTAGCCTCCTGCAGAAGTGGGAACAAAGCGCCGCGCACGTCATCGCGTCGCGCCAATTCTGTCAAGTAAGCTGAGGCGGCGCCCGCGTGAGCTTTCACGTCCAGGTTTTCAAACAGGTAACGCAACGGGCTAAATTCGGCCGTGTCGACCTTGCCTTCATCGACGAGCGCAAAGGCGGCGGCAAGATGAATTTTCCAATCTGCGTCCTTTTCATTGAAAGCCTGATCGAGAGTGGGATAATCCTCAGGTTCCCGGACCCGGCCAAGTCCTTCTAGCGCCGCGGCGCGTACGTCGACGTCCGCGTCCTTTGCGTACTGCTGGAAAATTGGACGATCGCCCGGAATTCCGAGCATCGCCAAAGCTTCTAAAGCCGCCCGGCGGATTCTGACGTTCCGCGCGTTCGTCAAGGCTGATCGCACATCGGGCGCAGAACTTAAACTGCGCAGAACTCCGATCGTTTCCAAGTCGGTGGCCTGAACGCGATCATCCAAATCCTGCGCCAGAAACGCGACACCAGGCCCGGCGGATGGATCGTGTATTTTCTGCAGCGCCACCAGGCACTCAAAGATCAACTGGCTATCTTTCGATCGAAGCGCAGCCAGCAGGGCGGGTACGGTCGGTTCAGCGCGCAAAATTCCCGCCGCCCGCGCCGCATTGGCTCGCGCATCGATGCTTGCGCCGCCCTGAATCACATAGGCCAGTGCGTCAGAAACATCGGCGCGAACGGTGATATCCGGATCGAGGACCTGGTCGTTGCGGGAAGAGAAGAAGGACTTCACCTGACGCACTCCGCGCGTGAACGAGCCACTCAGGCCGCCCTTCGCAACGTATCCGGGCACATAGTAGTTCGTGAGGCCATCTGTGGCGCGGATTTGAATCTCCGCGTCATTATCATGTGCCGCCTTTGTGAGCGGATCCAGGCTGCTAGCCGTGTCGAGCTTCACGATCGCTTTTACGGTTTCCACTCGAATGTCTCGATTCGGATCATTCAGGTACTGCGTCAGGGCCGGAATAGCCTGCGCATCTTTTTTCCCCAGCTCGCGAATGCGGAGGACACGCTGGTTCGCGTTATAGCGATCCTCGGTTTGTCCAAAAATCAAGCTGCAGAGAACGACGGCGCCTGCTAGGAGGCGGATAGATTTGACAATCATGTCTTGAAGTTAATTGGGCTCAACGAACGACTTCAATGGTTATCTTATGCGGAATAAGGCCCGCTTCATACCCCAAATCCAGAAGCTTTTGTGCGGCACGCGGCACCACGTCACCACCGTCGAGAGTGTGATCGTTCACGTACATGCCGACAAATTTTTCGGCCAGCGCGGGTTCCAAATCGCGGGCGAACTGCATTGCATAATTCAGCGCCTGCTCGCGGTGTTCGAGCGAGTATTGAATACTCTCACGCATCAATCTGCAACATTCTTCCCGAATGTTGGGCGCCAAGTCCCTGCGCAAGGCGTTCGCGCCGAGAGGCAGCGGCAGTTGATAGGTCGATCTGAACCACTTACCTAAGTCGATAACGTTGTGCAAGCCTCCGTGGCCATAGGTCAACTGGCCTTCGTGAATGACTAACCCCGCATCTACCTCGTGATCTTTTACCGCATCTAAAATCTTGTCGAAAGGAATGGCGACGTGCTCAAAATCAGGTTCAAAGAGCTTGAGCGCCAGAAATGCGGTAGTGAGCGTCCCGGGAATCGCGATCCGCTTGCCCTTCAGTTCCTCCGGAAGAAGCCGGCGCGAGCTGACCACTATGGGGCCGTAACCATCCCCCACGCTTGATCCGCTGGCCATCAGCACATATTTGCTGGATACGTATGGGTAAGCGTGATAAGAAATCGCCGTAAGTTCATAAAGCCCCTCGGTTGCTTTTCGATTCAGCGATTCGATATCGTCCAAAACGTGGCGGAAGGAAACCAGGCGCGACCGCACTTTCTTAGTCGCCAAGCCGTAAAACATGAACGCGTCATCCGAGTCCGGGCTGTGCGCACAAACGATCTCCAGCACCGTGGGCGAACTCATACCAGTGTTTCAGGGAATCGGGCACCCTCAGTTTATCAGGCGCTCTAATTTGAATCAGGGGACTCGCGCAGTGACAAGAGCCGTGGTTTCAGAATGTCTAAATCCTGTTCCAGGGCGGCAAAACAGAATCGACAAACCTGTTCCTCACGGTTCTTTGCCGCTGTTTCCAAGTCTTGTGCGCGGGATTTCGCCATCGTCGCATGTAGACTGCCCAACGATCCTTTGATCGTATGAGCCAATCGGTAGAGCCGGTCATAGTCGGCACGCGCAAGAGCCTGACCCATTTCGGTCATCTGGTCCACGCTCTCGGTGAGAAATAGGTCGATTATCTCGACGAGCAATTCGCGGTCGTGACAAACCTGAGCTCGGAATTTGTCTGGTTCCAAAACCGGCAGCTCTGTGTCAGCCGGGTTTGCGCGCTCATGGGAATGCGCGAGGGCAAGTGAAAGGCGGTTTACAGCCTCAGTGAGGGCGGTGGCCTCGAAATGGTCGGGTAAGTACTCATCGATATTCGCGTCGTTGCTCCGGTTGGAGCCAGGTGGGCCAAGCTGCGAACAAAAGGAAAGGACAGGGGTTCTCACGGGAGCGGCTTGAGCATCATCGATTTTCCGGAGAATCGCTTTGAATTCGGAAAGCTCATCCGGTCGAACTGCCCCACCCACGACTACAGCGTCGAATTTCTGGGAGAGAAGCGCTTCTGAAGCTTCGTCCAATCCACTCGTGGGCAGAACGATGTGACTGCCTGCATTCAGGATGGACGTGACACGTTGCGATTGCTCCGCATCGCTATCTACCAGAAGAAGCCGCAAGGTATTCATCAGAATATCCCTTTGTCAGGAGAGCGCCAAATTCCTGTGCACCGGAAGGAGCGCTCTGGCCCCCGATTCCCGCCGGCTCTGAATTCTAACAATCGTTAAACCAATCGGCAGATTGTGACGCAACTTTAGTGTCACATTCTTCACTTCTGTTTATGTGTTGTATACTCTCGATTTAGTGGGGGTGTGTCTTCCCTAGTCTCGCTAGTCGCACCGTCATATCTCAACAGAACCGCTGGCCAAACGCGCTTTTTTCCGGCTTAAGAA
>JAFASD010000537.1 GCA_019244945.1 Acidobacteriaceae bacterium
CCAATCGCTCTTACACGCAGATTGTCTTTTTCGATTCGATCAATCCGGCGCCTGCGCCCGGCACATTTCCCAAGGAGTTGACCCCGCAATATTCTGTTTCGGCAACGTTCGCGACGTCGAATCCGCAAACGTTCAACTTCCAGATCACGCTGCCGATCACTACACAACCGGTACAGACACCGAAGATCGCTTCCACCGGCATTGCCGAGTCCGCATATGCGCACTCCGATGATTACTCCAGCACTTCGCCGCGCGATCGCTACCTGTGGATCGAGTTCGACCAACCGATTTCTGATCCCGAAGACACCTACTTCGGCCGCGTTCTCGCTTATGGGCCCGATCCGCTGCTGGCCGAAAGCCTCTTCCCGCAAGCCACCGCGTCCGGGATGCTTCCCGAATCTATCGAGCCTGCACTGCCTATCGATCCCGAGCCGATTCGCGCCATCTTCTCCGGTCAATCGGCCGACTATTCTGGTCTCGACGCGATGACGCAGTTGGTCCCCGCGAATTCCGCAGGCGTAGGCAGTTCAGGCACGTTTTATATGCTGCCGCTCCCGTCTGGTCTTTCGTCGGAAGATCTGGAACTGTTCGGCTTCTGGACATACGAATTCCGGGTCGGTCATCTGAAGAAATGGTCAACCGCGCAGGGACGGTATGGACGGCCATTGCGCGTCACCGGCATTCAGCACCCATCGCCGCACTTAACCTGCTCGGTGACGAGAAGCGCAAACAGCATCGCGGTACGCGCGCCGTACGCAAACACGGTATACAACGGCCAGTCGGTTTATAACTTCCAAAACGGTGATCCGCAAACGCGCATCTGGTTCATGCTATATGCGCAAGTCTTGCAAGCCGACAGCACGACGAATCGCAACGTGTTGCTCAATCACCGGCTGGGGAACACGATTCGGCCTGCTCCGAACAAATTCATAAAGTTTCCGAATCCGCAGCACTCGTCCGATCGAGATCCGCAAGCAGGGACGGAATTTCCGCAAACAAATGTAGCCGATCTGCTGAAGCTCTTGGGATTACCCACGACGAGTTCGCTCAGTGTGCTAGCGGTGGAAGTGCTTCCGGGTCCGCTTCAGTTCCCACCGGACACGCAGCCAGGCGTCGCTCAACCTCCACCCGATGCAACAACCACGGGAGAGGATCCGCTCGGTGCACAACTGGGCCTGCGTCGCGTATTGCGGACCTCACCGCTGACAAACGTGCCGTCGATCTGCTGAGTGAATTCTGAGCGCGCAAGAATTACCCGTCTCGACTTGCTGGATCAGAGTATTTGTCTAATTCGGCGCGCTCACGATCCTATTAGTGTCGATTCCTACCATCGCCGTTCGACCATAATACGGTGGTGAACATTTTCATTTGCCAACAGAGAAAAGGAGATTAAACAACATGGAAACAAAGCCCACATTCGAACAAGCCCAACTGCACCTTCGCGTTTACGAAGAGCGCCGGGATGATCGTCTGCGTAAAGCTCGCGATTGGTATTTCCAGAACTACTGGCCCGAGAGCTTTGAGGACAGCATGAGGATCGCCGCTCCCGGTACCGAAGGCGGCACCAACTTCATGATGGTAATCAGTTACTGGGAGCAGGCGTGTGCCCTGCTCAATTATGGCCTGCTACACGAGGACCTCTTCTTCGAAACCAGTGGTGAATTCTTCGGCGTCTTCGAGCGCATCCGGGCTGGACTGCAGCAGGGCCGGGACATGTGGAACAACCAATATTTTCTAGTTCACATGGAAAATGCCGCTAAGCGCTTCGAAGCATGGTCGGAGAAACGCTCGCCGGGCCAGATCGCGAAGATGCGAGAGTTCATGAGCCAGATGGGCAAGCAGCGGAGCAAACAAGCCGCTGGGTAGCTCGTTCTATTTTTTCTGGATCGTCAGACCCATCCTTCGCCGGACGGCGGAGGGTGGGCCATCGATTCATTTTGTCCTGCCGGAAGCCCAGAACGGACGGAATGGGCGAATATAGGGCGAAACGTTCGGTAGCCTCTCCGAGTCTCACAAACAGGAAAACAGAGCAATGGCACTCGAAGATGTTCAAGCAAACCCGATGATGAATCATCTGGTTGAAGCCCTCGACCGGGGAAAAAATATCGGTCATTACGGCCGACTTGTGTTCGTAATGGTCAGTCAATACTTTCTGACAGAGAACGAAATCATCGCACTCTTAACCAAGGACCCCGATTGCGATGACGAAAAGGCACGCATCATATTAAAGCAGGTCAAGGCACACGGATATAACCCACCTAAGCCCGATCGCATTTTGGCCTGGATGAACGAACAGGATTTTCCGAT
>JAFASD010000445.1 GCA_019244945.1 Acidobacteriaceae bacterium
ACGAACATCGGAGGAGTATCTAAATTCTCAGAAAGCATCGTTTCAGACCTACGTTCAGCTTGTGTTGTCCTTAGCTGGAATTGTAAGCGCGGTGGTTCCGAAGGACGTTCTGTCCAGGCTTACGAGCGACTCTTTTAACGAACTCGAAGCCGATATTCGGGAACACGCATTAGGGGCATTTGGGACCGAGATGAGCGAGCGCGCAATGTTCACCGTATGGACGCTCCGAAAGATCGCCGATCTCATCCCCCTCATTGGCGATAGCAAGGTGGCAGATAAAGAGGGTCCGCGTGCGCGCGACGAGGAGTTCTTTAACTTGTTTTTGCTCCATGCGTTGACAGCGCGGTTCAATATAGATGTCCTGCGTTTTGCCATGCGACATTCGAAGACCATCTACCCTGATGTGCTCCCAGCTATTGACGGCGGGCTACAGTCCGTAGTGAATGCCTACGCGTGGATTCGGCAGGTTGCTGACCTGCGCTGTCCACCAGTGGAAGTGGAACACGGACCCGTCACTTGGGACGACGAAGACGAACAATTGCTAAATGAGTCGATGCTTGATTTGGCAAATGAAACACTCTGAAAAATGCCCCTGCCCGACATAATCCAAGGGGACATTTTTTGGATCGATATCCCACAAGGTCACACAGTCGGGTCAGAGCAATATAACCGTAGACCGTACATAATTGTGTCCCGCACCGCCCTTAACAGATCGGGTCGCACGGTCGTTGGGGTTCCTCTTACAACGACCTCCAATCCGGCAGGGCAGCCACCGTGGAGAGTAACAATTCCTGCCAAGGAAATCGTCCGGGACGTGTCATTCCAAGGTGACATCAAAGACAGCATCGTCAAAACCGATCACGTTAGGGTGCTTGACAAAACGCGACTTGAAAATAGAATGGGCAAGCTGACCAATACGGCTTTCGTTGCCGTAGGTTTAGCGCTTGCCTATCTTTTTGATCTCCGTTAATTCGAACTGAGCCACTACCAGAAGTTAGATGCTTCAGCGGTTCGGAATAGAGCGTTGGCGCTCCAGTTGGGCCACTCGTTCCGTTGCTATCGCCAGAACGTCCGGCGGCGGTTTCAGCGACTGAACCTTCTTATATTCCTCGATAGCTTGATCTTCCTTGTGAACTTTTTCCAGCAATTGCGCGTAAAGCAAGTGCGCCTGGATGTCAGCCGGCGTGAGTTTCGTAGCGCGTTCCGCGTCGGTTAAAGCTTCGTCCATTCTCTCGGCGCGCTCATATTCCTTGGCACGCTTCATGTAGAGATCGGCCGAATTGGGATTCCGCTTGATGGCCTCGCTAAGGGTCACAATGTCTGTTGATGAAGTTACGGTGGTTTGTGGTATCGAGGCCGGATTGCGGGCAGCGTTGTTTCCGCTTTGGATCACCACTGTACACACAAGTGCAACGGCGGCTGCCGAGGAGAGAACGCCGATCCATACGCCCCGGCGACGAGATGGCGCCGATGCTCTAGGTCGAGGCTCTTGCACTGGACTTTCACGATTGCCTTGATAAAAGATCGTGGCCGGCGCTGGCATCGGAATTGTAGGTACTGCTCCCGATGCTTCTACTTCGACAAAATGGGTCGCGCGGCCGCAGCAGGTACCGACTCCGTCACGAGCGCGCGCGAGCCGATCTCCACATCGGTCGAGCGGACTTGCAGATTGAGCCTCAATGTACCGGCACGCTTGGGCGTGAGCATGAAGACGGAGACATCGGAATCGCCAGCCGGTGGAACTCGGATTTTCTTTTGCTGCCTGGGAGGGTCAAAGCTTGGCGATTCCAGGGCGAGTTCGAGCGTCGCCGGCAGGATCTTGCCGGAGACATCTGAAGGGAAATCGAGCTCGAATGTCTTGGACTGAACGTCCTCGCTGGTCGGCGAATAAGCTCGGTCAATTTTCAGAATCGCCTTGAGACCGCCCGATTCGGTGGTTCGAACCATGGTCACGAGGTCTGTTGGTTCGTCAATTACAACGGATGAGGCAATGGCCGCATCCAGAACGCGTTCCTGGGTGACCGGCCTGACCGGAACCGGCAGCTTGGGCGGTAGCGCCTCCTGCAAGCGCTCGCTGTAAAGAAGCTCCCGAAGCCTTCCGGCAATATCGGAGAAGGCTTCGTCCCGATTTGGCCATAACGTTACAGGACGAGCTTCGGAGGGAAGCACCTGTAATTTTGCAAAGGGCAAGTCGCGCCATTCGACGGGACGTAGAAGAACAGGGATTACCTTCGCGCGCCCGGATTGATGGCGGCCCAGCGCAAACGGAAGCTCGACCTCAAAGATGTATTTCGATGCTAAGAAATCGGCGCTGATCAGGAGCAGGATGATGCTGGCACGCTCCATCGCTTCGTGGATTTGCGCACCCCATTCGCTTCCGGGCTCGATTTTGCGGTCATACCAATCACTGATCAGTCCCGAACGCTTCAACGCCGTCAAATGCTTTTGCAATTCTTCGCACAGAGATTCGTCACTGTGGGCGTAAGAGTAGAACAACTCTACCGTAGCCGGACTCTGAACAGTTGTGGCCATGAGCTCTGGCGACTCCTATGATCAATAGCACGGCGAGTTCCATACGGGACAACTGCGAAAAGCTTGAGGTCGGGAGGTGAAACGTATTTAAGGCGAAATACACAATACCCTCGCGGCAGCCTGTATTAACTACAATGTGGGTACCAGGATCCGATGGGCGCCGCGGTGGGTAGTTCATGCTGATATGTCCTGTCTGCAAGAGCTCCAATGCGGACGACGCGGTTTCCTGTGAACGCTGCAGCAGTTCTTTCGGCGACGATCTGCGAACCATAGTCATCCGCGCGGAACCGGAGAAGAGCGATGCTCCCTGGGCAGTTGTTGAACCACCTCCCAGAGCTGCAAAAGCAAGCGCCGGGCTTCGGGTTGGCGATGTCGTCGCCGAACGCTACCAGATTCTGAAACGGCTGGGCGAAGGCGGGATGGGTACGGTGTACCAGGCGCTTGATCGCGAGCTGGATCGCATTATTGCTCTGAAGATCATTCGCCCCGATCTTGCCGCGGACGCGAACATTCTGCGGCGGTTTAAGCAGGAGATTCTGCTGGCGCGGCAGATCACGCACCGTAATGTGATCCGAATCTTTGATCTCGGAGTGGCGGGCGGGCTTCGCTTCATCACCATGGAGTTTGTCGAAGGCGAGGACTTGAACTCGCTTCTGAACCGGCGGGGGAAGCTCGAGCCCGGCGAAGCGGTCGCGATCATGCGCCAAGTTTGCGAAGGCTTGCAAGCCGCGCACGCCGAAGACGTTGTGCATCGCGATCTTAAGCCGCAAAACATTTTGGTAGATCCGGACGGCCATGTTCGAATTATGGATTTCGGACTGGCGCGCACGTTAGAACAAGCCAGCATCACTCACACAGGCATTATTGTCGGCACGCCTGACTATATGTCTCCGGAACAGGCGAGCGGAGAGCAGGCGGGCGCGCGCTCCGATTTGTTTGCGGTTGGCGTTATTTTTTACGAACTTCTAACCGGCGAGTTGCCATACGCTGCCGACACTATCATGGCCGCCCTGCTGAAGCGGACCAGAGAGCCTCCCCGTCCGATCGATGCCGTAGATCCTGCCGTGCCCAAGCGGCTCAGTCAAATCGTGATGCGGTGTCTAGAGCCGGATCTGAATCGCCGTTATCAGAGCGCGGCCGAGATTCTTCGCGACCTGAATAGGACTCAACCGGACACTTCGGCCGAGACCCGATTTGTGCCCGGATTGCTTGCGCCCGGGGCGATGCTGGGCTCGCGGTATCGCATCGAAGCCGAGGTGGGGCAGGGCGGAATGGGCAAGGTGTATCGCGCAACCGACCTCGAGCTGCACCGCACGGTGGCCCTCAAAGTAGTTCGTCCCGAATTGGCGAACGATCCACAGACCTTGGAGCGGCTGAAACAGGAAATCCTGCTGACCAGCCGCATCTCTCATCCGCACGTGCTGCGAATTCACGATCTCGGCGAGGCCGAGGGTCTGCGCTTCATCTCGATGGCGTGGGTGGACGGCGAAGATTTAGCTGAGCTGATTCGCCGGTCGGGACCGCTTGGGGAAGAACAAATTCGCGCACTCGCGCAACAGATTTGCGAAGGACTCGCAGCTGCACACCACCAAGGGATCGTCCATCGGGATTTGAATCCGCGGAACGTTTTGCTCGAATCGAGCGGCAATGCTTGCATTGGAGATTTCGGCCTTGCCGAAACGTTGAACGTTGCGCCAGGTACGAGTCTCACTCAGCCCGGAAGCCTCTCAGGAACGCCTCGGTATATGTCGCCAGAGCAAGCCGAGGGCAAGCCAGTCGATCAACGTACGGACATTTACTCTCTCGGGTTGATTCTGTACGAGATGGCCACCGGCCAGCCTGCGTTTAAGAGTGATTCCGCTCTGCAAACGATGTTTCAAAGGGTCACCGAGGTTCCCAGGAATCCCAAGCTATTGAATCCGGCGATTTCGAGCGGGCTTGCGGATTCCATCATGCGCTGCCTGGAGCGCGATCCAAGTAAGCGCTACGGAAGCGCGAGTGAACTATGGGAAGACCTGCGGCGGCGAAAGCCGGAGCCTGCCACGATTCAGCGCAAATGGCTTTACGCCGTGTTGGGAGCGGTGATGGTGCTGATCATCGCCGCGGGTTCCTTTCTTTTGCTTCGAAATCGAAGCGGGGGCTTACGGCCTGCGCGGAGCGAGCGCTACATCGCGGTGCTTCCTTTCCGGACGCTCAGTTCCGATACAAGCGTTAAATACGAGGCGGATGGGATTGCGGAAGCGATTTCCTCGCGACTATTCTCTTTAAGCGCCGTGCACCTGATTTCGCCACTCGCTTTACAGGACGTCGATCTGACGCAACCGGAAGCTAATATCGCCCGTAAGGTAGGGGCCAACGTCATCGTGCAAGGAACGGTGCAGGCGCAGGGCGACCGGATCTCGGTGATCGCGAATATTGACGATCCGGAAAAGCACACCAGGTTATGGAGCAGATCGTTTACCGGCTTGCGAGCGGATCTTCTGACGCTAGAGGATCAGCTCGGGACGCAGCTCGTCAGTGGTCTGCACGTCTCTACGGGCGCAGCGGACCGGGAGCGCGCCAGTGGTCCGCCCACGCAGAACGTCGAGGCGTATGACTTGTATCTGAAAGGACGCGAGAACCTGAAAGATCATCGGGACGTGCAGGGCGCGAGCGCGGCGCTGGATTTATTCCAGAAGGCCTGCGCAAAGGATCCTGCTTTCGCGCTTGCATGGGCCGGCGTTGCGGACGCGAGTCTCCTGATGTACCGGCTGAAACGTGAAAGCTTCTGGGCGGACAAGGCGCTGGCCGCGGCGCACGAGGCAGAAAGCAGCAACGATGCTCTGCCTGACGTGCATTTTGCGCTGGGCAGCGTCTTCTCGGCGACAGGCAAGAACGCGGAAGCGATCCAGGAAATACAACGCGCGCTCCAGCTCGCGCCTAACTCGGATAACGGCTATATCCGCCTGGGGCACGCCTACCTGAAAGCTGGACAAAGTGACGCGGCGCTGAAAGCGTTACGGCGGGCAGTCGAGTTGAATCCGTATTACTGGAACAATCACATGCAACTGGGTGTCGCTTATTTCCAAATGGGACGAAACGACGATGCGCTCAGAGAATTCAAACGCGTCACCGAATTGGATCCGAGCGCCGCGGCCGCCTATAACAACATCGGGGCCGTGTATCACCGCCAAAGCAAATGGGATGATTCTCTGCCCGCATTTCGTAAAGCGCTCGAGCTGAAGCCGTCCTCCGACGCTTACTCGAACGTCGGGACTACGCTTTTCTTCCTGGGCCGTTACCGCGAGGCCATCACGATGTTGGAAAAAGCGGTGCAGATGAATCCGAATCAAGAAAGCGCGGTAGGAAATCTGGCGGACGCTTACCGGCAGAATCAACAGTGGGAAAAGGCGCAGGCGACTTATGATCGAGCGATTGAGCTGACGTATCAGCAGTTGGAAGTGAATCCCCAAGATGCGAGCGCTCTGGGCGACCTGGCTGTTTATTACGCGAAAAAAGGTGGCACCACGAAGGCCTTGCAACTGATCTCTCGCGCGCGGGCGATTGATGGCGCGGATAATTCGCTGATGTATGACGAAGCGGTGATCGATACGCTGGCAGGACATGCCGAGGAAGCTTTGAAGGCGCTCGATCGGGCGCTTGCCAGCGGCTATTCCGTGGGAGAAGCGCGTAGCGATCCGGATCTGAAAGCGCTTCGCGGGTTGCCGGGTTTTGAGGACGTGTTACGGAAGCACGAAGCTCAGAAATAGGTTCGGCGCGAGTAACGGCGCAATCCGCCGAGCAGCAGGAGTCCGGCAGCTAAAAAGAAGAACGACGACGGCTCGGGCAGATTTACTACGGCTGTGAACGTGTTGTTGGGTCCCCAGCTTCCCGAGCCGTTCACCGCGCTTCCGGTGTCATCCAAATTGATGGTGAGAGTATCGCCGGGCAGGAGACCGCCGGCCGAGGCAGGATTTTCAAATCCGATGTCATACTGTGAAATGGTGGTGCCTACAATAGGGGTAGACGTGAAATCGCAGGTATTGTAGACCGGGGAAGAACAAGTAATAGGGCTACCCGACGGCAGTTTCACAAAAAAATCCAGGCTGGTCCAGTCCAATGACGTGTCGTTCACGAAGGACAACACGCCGCCTCCCGCAGCATCGGACATAAACGTAAATACGGGTGTCTCGACGGCGGTTGGGTCTCCTCCTCCGCTCACGATGATTCTGGGATCAGAAGGCGTGGCGCGAGCTGCGACTGCCGTGGCGCCGAAAACGGCCAAAGCCAAAATGAAGACGGACTTGCTCATATGAGTGACCTCCGATAGTCAGTTCCGGTAAAGGATAGCACATTTAGAAGTCGAACCAATGTAACGCTGTACATTAGAACGAGCCATGCTTCCGCGCCCACCGCTGTGCTGCACATTGTGCTTTCTGATAACCCTTCCGAGCTTTGCTCAAAGCCTGTCCGTCGATGAGCGGGTTACTGGCTTACTCAAACAGATGACTCTCGAGGAAAAGATTGGCCAGCTCAGCCAGCTTTTCATGTTTGGGCCGCCGGGACCAGTGGAAGAAGCCGTTACGCAGGGCCGCGTCGGTTCGCTTCTATTTGTCACTGATCCCAAGGTGATCAACCATCTTCAGCACGTCGCCGTAGAAAAAACGAGGCTCCATATTCCGCTGATCTTCGGCTTCGATGTAATTCATGGCTTTCGCACGATCTTCCCAGTACCGATCGCGATGGCTGCATCCTGGGATCCGGACGTCGCGACGAGGGCGCAAAGTGTTGCCGCTAGCGAAGCCGGTTCGGTAGGCATCAATTGGGCGTTTGCGCCGATGCTCGATATTGCGCGCGATCCGCGCTGGGGCCGAATCGTCGAAGGCGCGGGTGAAGATCCGTATCTGGGCTCCGCAATGGCTGCTGCGCAGGTCCGTGGCTTTCAGGGGAATTCGATTGGCGCGCCGGGTCACATCCTTTCCTGCATGAAGCATTTCGCCGGTTATGGGGCTGCGGAAGGCGGGCGAGATTACGACGCTTCCTATATCTCTGAAACGCAGCTGCGCAACGTGTATCTTCCTCCTTTCCATGCCGCTGTCGAGGCGGGATTTGGATCGGCAATGAGTGCCTACATGGATCTGAACGATGTGCCTGCTACGGGCAATCGCTGGCTGCTGCGTGATGTGCTTCGCGAAGAATGGAACTTTAAGGGATTCGTGGTGAGCGACGCGGACGCCGTGAAGAGCCTTAAGGTCCACGGGTATGCCAAGAACTTGGCGGACGCGGCCGTGCTCGCGCTGAATGCGGGCGTGGATATGGAGATGGCGATCGGCAAGACGGCTTTTTCTGAAGGCGTTGCCGACGCGGTGAAGGCGGGTCAAGTGACGCTCGATCAAATCGAGGCGGCTGATCGGCGGATTTTGGAGGCGAAGATACGTCTCGGTCTTTTCGAGCATCCGTATGTGGATGAAGCACGCTCTCAGCAGATTCTCAATGCGGCGGAACATCGGACTGAAGCGCTGGGAGCGGCGGAGCGTAGCGCAGTTTTGCTTCGCAATGAAGGTGGGCTTCTGCCGCTTCAAAAGGGTGCATATAAAAAGGTTGCGGTGATCGGCCCGCTGGCGGATTCGCAGCTCGACACGATCGGCCCTTGGGCGTTTCAGCAGGACCTGCCGGAAACCATCACCGTGTTGGCCGGATTGCGCCGGAAGTTTGGAACAGGGGTTGAGCTTAACTATGCTCAGGGCGCGCAGATCAGCCGCAAGTTTCCATCCTTCTTTGACGACATTACACATTTCAAGCCGCAACCGGCATGGACGCCTGAAACGGCGCGCGAGGAGATGGAAAAGGCAGTGGCCCTTGCTAAGAAATCAGATCTCGCCATACTCGTTCTCGGCGAGGCTCAGAACATGGCCGGCGAGGCGGCCTCTCGCGAATCGCTCGATTTATCTGGGCAGCAACAGCAGCTTCTCGAGGCAGTGGTCGCGACGGGCAAACCGGTCGTTCTGATCTTAATCAACGGCCGCCCGCTGAATATCATTTGGGCTTCGCAGCACGTTCCGGCCATACTCGAGGCTTGGTATCCAGGAACGCAGGGTGGAAACGCCGTAGCGAACCTGGTTGCGGGCGATGCTGTTCCAGGAGGTAAACTCCCGATCAGCTGGCCTCGCAACGTGGGGCAAATTCCGATCAATTACGCGCACAACACCACGCAAGCGCCGGAGAATCAGGGCAAACGCTATTGGGATGAGGAGAGCACGCCGCTCTATCCTTTTGGATTCGGCCTGAGTTATTCGAAGTTTGTGTTTTCGAATCTAAAGCTGAATGCAGCTGAGATCCATCCAGATCAGAGTGTCGAAGTTACTGCAGACGTCGAGAATACCGGATCGGTGCCTGCCGACGAGGTTGCACAAGTCTACATCCACCAGCAATACGGAAGCACTTCGCGTCCCGTTCGTGAACTGAAAGGATTTCAGCGGATCAATGTCCAGCCGAATGAGAAGAAGACGGTCCGTTTCTCCCTAGGCAAGCGTGAATTGACATATTGGAGCACTGCGAAACGGGAGTGGGTGGAAGAACCTTCGACTTTCGACGTTTGGTTGGGCGGCGATTCGCAGGCTGCGCTTGACTCGACCTTCCGGGTCGTTCCGTAGTGCGCAGACCCGGCTGGTGAATGCCTGAGCTGCCCGACATTGAGGCTTATATTGCGGCGTTAGAGCCGCGCATTCTCGGCCAACGGATCGAAGGCATCCGGCTCGCGAGCGTCTTTTTACTTCGCACCACGCAGCCGCCGATCTCCGATGTGCAGGGCCGGACAATTGGCGAATTGCGGCGCGTTGGGAAGCGAATCGCTATGGGACTTGAGGGAGATCTCTGGCTGGTGCTTCACCTGATGATCGCCGGCCGGCTCCACTGGCGTCCTTCTCAGGCCAAGCTCGCCGGCCGTCAGAACCTAGCCGCGTTTGATTTCTCGGACGGCTCACTGGTACTGACCGAAGCCGGGACGAAACGCCGAGCCGCGCTGCACATTCTTCGTGGCGAAGAAGGGTTGCGCTTGATTGATCCCGGAGGAATGGAAGTGTTCACGGCCGATCTCGAGGCTTTTCGCTCTGCGCTGGCGGCCGACAATCACACACTCAAACGCGCCCTCACGGATCCGCGCCTGGTGAGCGGGATAGGAAACGCATACTCGGATGAGATTCTACATGCCGCCCAACTATCGCCGATTGCGCAGACTCAAAAACTGACAACAGAGGAGTGGGAACGGCTGTTCGCGGCGACGCGCAGCACGCTCGCGCTTTGGATGGAGCGCCTCCGCGCCGAAGCACGCGAGCAGTTCCCGGAGAAAGTGACGGCCTTTCGCAACGGCATGGCGGCGCATGGGCGATATGGAGCGCCGTGTCCTCGATGCGGCGAAACGATTCAACGCATTCGTTATGCGGATCATGAAACCAATTACTGCGCGCGGTGCCAAACCGGCGGGAAAATCCTCGCCGACCGCGGGCTCTCGCGATTGTTGGGAGCGGATTGGCCACGCACGTTGGAGGAGTTAGAAGCGCTGCAGCGGCGCTAAAGTAAACGTCGAGTTCAGCACATCGCTTAGAAAACGATTTGATCCGCTCCAATCACCTGCATCGTGTCAGACCTGCGAAGAAATGCGATCACGCGGAGGTCGCCCGCTTCGGAGTTCGCAGGCAGCGACACCGAAAGCGATTTCTTAAACGAAGATCCGGCGCTTATCTTTCCAACTTGTTTGATTGAGTATGCGACCGCAACTTCGCTGAGATCGCGACCGGCGTTCTCGCCACCCGAAACGTGAGATTTGGCGCGATCCCGGGCGAGCGCAACAAACAGAACGGCTTTGTTGTTAACTGAATTCGGACCCACTTCTATATCGACCTGCGCGTCTCCCTCACGACGGCTCGCGGTTACATGGATAGGAATGGTGGGCTCGTGCATGACACGCTGAATTGCACTGGCGGCTCTTTCCCAATTGCTCCCGAGGAGCGCAGTCGTTCCATCGATCACGAGCTGAGACGTGTAAACCTCCACGCCGAAGCGGGAATCGTAACTTTGTTGGCGCTCAGTACACGTACCCGACGAAAACGGGTCGGACCACGCCGGCGTGTTCCAGTAATCGACGTGCTCGCTCAACACGATCAGCTTTGCGCCTTCAATCGGCTGCTGGCGATCGACTTCAGCGAGTAGCTTGTCGGCTGGCGGACAGCTCGAGCACCCCAAAGAGGTGAACAGTTCCAGGAGCACAGGAGTTTTCTCGGGCGGCGACGCCGGGGACGTCGCCGCTAAAGCGAGCACAAAGAGAGAGAGATGACGAATCATCGTACCGTTCAGAAGACAAACCTCAAAAGATCAGTTTAAGAGCGAGTTGCATCTGTCGCGGGTTGCTCGAGAAAGCCTGACTCCATTGTCCGAAATTTGGATTCCCGGGAATGATCGTGGTTCGCGCCAAATCCCCGCCGGCTGTGCCGAATGCATAGGCAAAGGCCGCGACGTCGTTTAAGTACCCTCCCACATATTGCGGGTGGTTGAAGATATTGAAAACGCGCGCCGAGAACTCAAGCCGAAAACGTTCGGTGATGTTGAAGCGCTTCAGTAGAGAAACGTCAATATCGTCGGTCGGATTCAGGTGAACAAGATTACGGCCACCATCCGGGAGCGTTCCTCTGCCCGCGGCGACGTACATCGCATTCGGATTGTTTGCGAGATAGCCCACGGTATACCCGGCGCTGTTCGTCAGCGCAGTCACGCCTGTGCTCAGGCCCGGAGTTCCGTTCGGATTGATGAACACACGGTCGGGCGCGGAATCGTTGTTCAAATTGGCATCCACCGCGCTCTGTGGCGTAGCCAGTTGACCGGTTTGGTAGATGTACACCGGAGCAATCTCCCAATTCCCGACAATGTTCTTCAAGAACCAATTGCTGTTTTTGTAAAACGGAACGTCATAGATCATCTGAAGCACGATGCGATTCCGATGATCCAGTATGGATGACGCACGGTCCATCGCGAGATCTTGAAAATCCTCGGGCCGCCGCGGCGCGAGCACTGTCGTATTCACGGCAGCAGTTGAGTCATCGATGTTGTGACTCCAGGTATAAGATCCCTGAAACTGGAGACCGTTCGAGAACCGCCGTGTCAATTGGTTGGACCATCCGTGGTAAATCGAATTGCCGACGGGCATAAACGCGGTGATCGGACTCGTGAAACCTGCGTTGGCATAAGCCGGAACGATGAAGCCGCCATTATCGAATATCGTTTCAAGACAATTGGGGCAGGCTGGTCCGTTAGGCAACGGGGCCAGTTGATTCGGTAATGCATTGAGGGTTGCCTGGCTCGGAGCTGTGAAGAAGACCGGCAGCGCATTGGATGCATTCACAACCGGTTGGATGTTGATCCGTGTCTGTACCGGCAAGAACAGTCCACGAGTCCCGACGTAGCGCGTTTCAAATGTGTAATTTCCGAATGCGTGCTGAATGCCGAAGTTCCAGTTGATCGCTTCCGGTCGCTTCTGGTCGGGAACAAAGCCTGACGTTGCCGCGCGAGCTGCAGCGCCTTCGGGAATGGTGGCCGACGCGTTAGCCGGAATGCCGCCGCCGCCGAGGAAATTGGGATTGCCCGGGGTTGCGTCTATGGTGCTCGTGAGCTGCGGTGGAAGGCTTAGAGTTCCTAGATTGTCGTAAATAATGTCGTAGGTAAGACCGAAGCCGGCCCGAATTGATGTCTTACCGCTGGTTCCCGGTGAGTAAGCGATGCCGACGCGCGGCATAAAGTTATTCTTCTGGGTCTTCGGATTGTTGAAGACGATGAGACCCGGCGCGCTCGCGCTGGCATTTAGATTCTGCGTCTGTTCACCGACGGGAATTGTCAGATACTCCCATCGCAACCCGAGATTAACGGTAAGATTCGGTCTGAGCTTCCAGTTGTCGTTGCCGTAGAAGCCAAACAGTTGCTGGTTTTGGTAGTACGTGAAATGTCCCGTGGAGCGCTCAGCGATGCCGTCTGGCGCGTAGTCGTAAAGATAGTCGCTGAGGAAACTCCACTCGTAATCGCCGCGCGCTCGTTGCGTAAAGCTCGAGGGAGAGATGGCGTTCCAGCCATCAAAACCAAATTTGAAACTGTGATCGCCTTTAGTCCACGTCAGGTTATCGGTGACCTGATACAGGTTTTGAATCGTGTATTGCGGCGCGCTCGAGTCCGGGCCGAAAGCCGCTTGCAGCTCATACACATCGATATTCGGGAACGAGTCCAGGCCGGGAAATGTCTGGTTTCCAAACACCGGCAAACGGGATAAAGACCGGTTATATCCAGCGCGGAACTCGTTGATCAATGTCGGCGTGAAGGTATGATATTCCGACAGCGTCGCGATATAGGCGTTGGTTGGCACAACACCAAAGAACACCGATGGGAAGCCCGACGTGTCAATGGTGCCCGTTCGGTTCAAAATAAGACGACCGCGGAGCGAATCCTTATCCGAAATCGTGTAATCAATCGAACCGACACCAGCTTCGTTGTTCGTGTAATTGGGAAGGGCAAACGAGAGTTGTCCCGTGGGAATTGACAGAGCGCCCGTTCCGCCTGGAGCGAAAACGCCGGTTCCCAAAAATTCTACGCTGCCCGGGCCCGGAGCAACCAGAACCGCCGGGCCGTTGGTAGTCGTGGCTGTGCCCAGGTACTTCTGGAATTGCGTCAGGTTATTTGCGTTGATCCCGGGCAACGCCGCAAGCGTCGAGTAACCGGCCGCAGTCGGGGCGTAATAGAACGTAGAGGCCGTCGTACCGATCGGCTGGTATTCGTAGTCAAGGAAGAAAAACAGCTTGTTCCGCTTGATGGGTCCGCCGAAATTTCCGCCGAAACGGTTGTTGTCAAACCGCGGGTGGAGCGGATTGCCTTCCACATAATTCAGGTTGTCAGCCGCATTTAAATTGCGGTTTTCAAAATACTCGTACAGTGTGCCGTGAAATTCGTTCGTTCCGCTCTTCACCACCTGATTGAACTGGCCGCCTGAAGAATGGCCGAAGTCCGGAGAAAATTGGTTCTGCAGGATACTGAACTCCGCGACGGCATCGTTCGGCACCAAAACGAGAGCACCGGTAACCGCAAGGCTGTTGTTGTCAACTCCTTCGATTGTGAAGTTGTTGTTCGTTGGACGTTGACCGCCAACCGATGGGCCCATTCCGTAACCGAGTCCGCCGCTGCTGGTCACACCGGGCGCAAGTAGCGATAGATTCAGGACGCCCGAACCGGCTTGGCCACCGCTCGCTGAAGGCAAATCTGCCATCTGCTTCGTTTCAAATGTAGTTTGCAACTGTGCTGTTGTCGTGTCGATGTTCGGAGGAGCAGCCGTAACTTCCACCACCGAACTCGTCTGTCCAATCTGGAGCGTGACATTTGTCGTCACGGTTTGATTCAGTTGGACCACGACGTTTGCGATTTGCGCTTTTGCAAACCCTGACGCATTCACAGTAAGCCTGTAAGTGCCGATCGGAAGGTTCTCAAACCGGTAATCGCCCGCGCCCGTGGACGTCGTTGTATTCTCTACGCCTGTGGCGTTGTTCATCGCCACAATAGTCGCGTTCGGAACGGTTGCTCCCGCAGGGTCGTAGAGCGTCCCAGTAATATTCCCGCTCGTGAGTTGGGCGAATACGGGCAGAACCAGAACAGACGACGTCATTAATACCGCCGCCAGAACAACGTTCGTGAATGTTTTGAAAATATTTCGAGATTTGATTCTCATAACGAGACCCCTTTGTCTCCATGCTGCTGTTTGCAGCGGTTTAAGACAATGACCAGTTATGCCAAGATGAGTATGACCAGTCGGAAGTCGAAGTCTTGGGCAAGTTTCTCGTGAACTTTAAGGTGGTCGCAAGAAACCAGAGCTTAGTATTTATTCAATATGGCCAGCACCAATCAGATGATTACGAAGTCGCTCGGAGGCATTTCGCCCGTGATCGCCGTCCACCGCGGGGCTGCAAAACCGCTGCATCGCCAGATTTACGACGCCTATCGCGACGGCATCACGGCTGGCCAGCTCTCACCCGGCCAGCAAGTCCCCTCCAGCCGAGCCCTCTCCTCGGAACTCGGCATTTCTCGGATTCCAATCCTGGAGGCCTATTCGCAGCTCTTGGCGGAAGGCTATTTTGAAAGCCGGGCGGGCACCGGAACATTCGTGTCGAGTTCGCTCCCCGATCAGCTCGCATCGTCGGCGCATTGGTCTGCCGAGCTGTCGCAATCGGGATCACGCAGGGTGTCGCGCCGAGCCGACCTTACCGTTTGGCGAAGGCCATGGATGCACAGCTCCGGCCCGTTCAGCATCGGCCAATTGGCGTTCGATCATTTTCCTTTCAGTGTCTGGTCGACTCTGATGGCGCGGCGCGCTCGAAAAGTGAATGCGAGTTCGCTCAACTACAGCGACGCCATGGGAGATAAAGAATTCCGCGAAACACTGGCGCTGTATCTCCGAACTTCGCGCGGAGTTCACTGCGACCCCGGGCAGATTATGATCGTCAGCGGCTCTCAGCAGGCGTTGGATCTATGCGCGCGCATTCTGGTCGATCCCGGCGATCCTGTTTGGGTCGAGGAGCCTGGATACGGACTGATGCGGCACGCTCTCAAGCTCGCAGGATGCCGGCTGATTCCTGTCCCGGTCGATGATCAGGGACTGGATGTCGCGGCGGGCATCAAGAAATCTGCTACGGCCCGCGCGGCGTACGTTACGCCTTCTCATCAATATCCCCTGGGTGCCACGATGAGCGCCTCACGTCGCATGCAACTGCTCGACTGGGCGCACAAAGTCGATTCCTGGATTGTAGAAGACGATTACGACAGTGAGTATCGATACGAAAGCATGCCCATTGCCTCCTTGCAAGGGCTCGACCAAGGCTCGCGCGTCATCTACATCGGTACGTTCAGTAAGACTCTGTTCCCGTCGCTACGCATTGGCTATATCGTGATTCCACCCGATCTGGTGGATCGCTTTGCGACCGTGCGCGGCGCCACCGATATCTGCGCGCCGCATTTTTATCAGAGCGTGCTCACCGACTTCATCGATCAAGGCCACTATGCACGACACCTGCGAAAAACGCGCCTGATCTATAACGAGCGAAGATACACGCTGGTCAATGCTCTTCAACGCGCATTTGGTTCCGGCTTGCAGATCATGGGAGCAGAGGCGGGAATGCACGTAGCGGTGACGCTCCCGCCAGGCTTAGAGGATTACGAGATTTCACTCCGAGCCGCGGAACAGAATCTGTGGATATGGCCGTTATCGACAACCTATATGGGTAAGAACACCCGCCAGGGTTTCATTCTTGGATTCGGCAGCACAAAATTAAGTGAAATGCCGAAAGCAGTCCGGTGCCTGCAGGAAGTTGTTTTGACACGTCAGAAGCGTGGGTAACCGTTTACGGAGATGATTGGTCACGTATATTTGGAAAGGAGGGACATGTGGCCGGAACTCCGGTGAACATACAGAGCACAGAAGGCATGCCACCACTCCGTCTTATATCTATTTCTGCCCGTGCCGGCGAGGTTTTCTCGAACCAAGAAAAAGCACTCCACTGGTTGCGTTCGCCTAATCCGTCTCTGAACGGTTTGACGCCACTCGAAGCCGCAACCACGGATACTGGCTATCAAGAAGTCGAAGATATCC
>JAFASD010000565.1 GCA_019244945.1 Acidobacteriaceae bacterium
AATGTCTGGTGATTCCGGCCGCATGCGTTACATTACGGCTCAGTTTACCGAGTGTCCCGAGTATAGGACAGCTGTGTTCGTGTGCAAACGTCACCTCAACCTCGCCGCGCGGCCTCGATGGCGGCGATGTCGATCTTCTTCATTGTCATCATCGCCTCGAAGACACGCTTGGCCACACCGCCGCCAGCCGCAAGCGCATCTAGTAGCGGGCGCGGGGTGATCTGCCAGGAGAGGCCCCAACGGTCCTTGCACCAGCCACACTGGCTTTCCGTGCCGCCATTGCCGACGATGGCGTCCCAGTAACGGTCCGTCTCTTCCTGATTGTCCGTCGCGATCTGGAAAGAAAAGGCCTCGCTGTGCCTGAAGGCGGGGCCGCCGTTGAGACCGAGACAGGGAATGCCCAAGACCGTGAACTCCACCGTCAGCTCATCACCCTTCTTGCCGCCGGGATAGTCGCCGGGGGCCTTGTGAACAGCGGTTACTTCACTATCCGGAAAGGTGGCGGCATAGAAGCGCGCCGCCTCATGCGCGTCTTTGTCGAACCAGAGACAGATCGTGTTCTTTGGTTTCATGTTCGTGCGCTCCCTGTGCTTGATCGGGCGAACGCTCCGGTGTTTGCGTCAGTGCGTGCCAGTCACCTGCTGCGGTCGACGTCTCAAATCGTTCGTTACCCATCTTGCCCTTCTGAATCATATCGCTGGGAGGGATCGAAGTTCTTTATTGGAACCTTGCCCATAACTGCCTATAATCGTTGAATACGATCGTACTGGTTGGCGCTATGCCTTTCCGCAGCTATCTCGAAGGTGCACGCTGCCGACGGGCTCGGGACATCCCTGTGCCGCCCGACGGCATGATTCCTAGCGACGACGCCATGAATCCGATCTTAGAAGCCACTGTTCAGGCCACTGAGGAAGCCATTATTAATGCCATGCTCGGCGCTAAGACGATGACGGGTTATGAAGATCACAAAGCGTTTGCCCTGCCGCATGACCGTCTCCGAAACGTACTGCAGAAATACCGGCGATAATCACATTCGCCTGAATTAGATGGCAAGTACCAAATTCGGGGTCAACCTCAAGGGGGCGCGACACAGCGAGAACGTGTACTGGAGCCGCCTTCCCGCCCGACGCATGTGGAAGCTTCTAGTCGCGCTCTTCTTTTCCATGGGCACGATGGGATTCTTCGTTGACTTGATTGGGTGGGGGCTGCTCTCGATTCCGGAAGCACTCGGTTGGGTCACTCTTTGTGGAGCGTTCTCGGTCGCGATCTTCCTGGCCGCTACCAAGCATCGGAAGCTGATTCCAGTCGTCGTGATCGCCTACGTAATCTGCACGTTCTCGCTTGCCAGTCGGCCACACCGTCCCAGGCTCCCCGCACTCGCTCGCGCAGCACGCGTGCGAATAACTTTCGATGACATTGGTCTCATGGCAAGCGCACTGATCGGCTACATCTTTTTTAACGCGTTTGTAAGGTCAGAAGGAGCTGAGATGGCGGCACTCCAGACCGAGCTCGCGCTTGCCCATCGTCTGCAGGAGATGCTGGTTCCCACGCTCGAGCTTTCGACAGATAACTTCGAACTATTTGCAAAAACCATACCCAGTGAAAAGGTAGGAGGGGATTTGGTCGATGCTTTTGAATCGGGCCTCTCCATCACGACTTACGTGGCGGATGTTTCAGGGCACGGCATCGCTGCGGGAACACTGATGGGCATGATCAAGATGGGAGTGCGCCTGTATGCAACGCAAGCTGGGGGCGAGGTTGACCCTGGCTCGCTGATGGACGCTTTAAACCGTGCGCTGCCCTCTGTCAAGGAGCCGAATATGTTTGCGACAGTGGCATGCATCACCGCCCGCCCAGGCGGCCAGGTTGCATTCTCTATTGCCGGCCATGGCCCTATACTTCATTACTGCAGTTGCACGCGGTCCATTTCACACCTGCACCTAGCGCAATTTCCTCTGGGCCTCTTCCCATCTACCTACGTTCCCGAAAGCACCAGAATGTCTAGGGGAGACGTTCTAGCGATTTGCACAGATGGCATTTTAGAAGCGGAAAACCGGGCCGGCGTCGAGTTCGGATCCGCCGAACTGGAGAAAATTGTTATCGAGAACGCGCAGGAGCAACTATCAACAATGTTCGCTCGAGTAGCTGCCGCCGTGTACAGACATTGCCCAAAGCCGGAGGATGATTGCAGTTTGCTTTTGTTGCGGTATCGGGGCTAGTGGACTTACACCTTCAAACTGTCGAACATGCCCGGCACGTCAAAAGGGAGCCCGAAGGCTCCCTTTCTTGTGTATCAAATCGAGGTGAAGCGAATTAGAAGATGACTTTCAGTCCGAGCTGGACGTTGCGATTATCCCCATAGGTGCCGCCCGGCAGTAATCCATAGCCGCCGGTGATCACGCCGGAGCCGCCGAAAATATACGCGCCCCCAATATTCACGCCGAAGTTGGCATGATTGAAGACGTTGTACGCTTCCAGCCGGAGCTGAAGATTTACGCGCTCCGTGATTTTGGTCTCTTTATACAAGCCTGCATCCAAGTTCCACGTTCCGGGAAGCCGGAAGATGTCCCGACCCGTCATGTCGGAGGGATATGGACCGAAATCCGAATTTCCGGTAATCGGGTTTGCGTAGGTTGTCGCGCCGGTGATGTTGAACACCTGGTATGTATTGGCGCCAGTTAGGCTGCGCGGCACGTTGCTCGTCATGCCGAGAGCACCGGGGTACATCAGCCGCGGATAAACATTTGCGGCATTCGTAAGGTCATAGATAGAGTACGGTGCTCCGGTTCGCGCCGAGAAGATCGGGGCAAACTGCCATCCGTCGAGCAGGTACTTCGCAATTCCACTCGTGTGCCGGAAGAACGGAACGGCGTAGACCATGCTGAGGACCACCCGATGCCGATTATCGAATTCCGCATCGCCGTAGTCCAGGTGTGGGTTGAAGGGATCCGTGTAACCGAGATTGAACTGATTACCGGACGCGCTGAACGTGTCGCTCAGCTCGTCTATAGCATGACTCCACGTGTAGTTCATGCGGAGCGTGATGCCGGTGTGGCTGATGTCTTGAATGTCGTACCGCACATTCATGGCGTTGTAGTTCGAGATTGCGTTACCTCCCCGAACGTTGATGTTGCCGTATTGCGGGTTCAACGGGGCGACGCAGGATCCCGGCGTACAGGGAATTCCCAAGTACACGTTGCCGGTGCCGGGAAAATTTTCGTTGGCGATGTCGTACAAATGTACGCCAACGGAACCGGAGTAATCAAGTTCCAAATGATGGTTTTGGAAGAACTGATGCTCTAAGGAAGTACTGAAAAGATGGGCGTACGCTTGCGGAATATGCGGGTTCACGGCGCGCAGCTCGCTGGCGGGCAGAGCTGCGGACCCGGACGCGCCCGATAGCGGGCCAAAATTGGCCGCCGTTGCCGGAATGGTCCCGAAGTTGGACCCGGAAATCAAATCGACCACCGCGTAATTCGGTGGATTGAAGAGAACGTTATAAGTAACGTTCCCGAAATTGCGCTGATAACCGATGGAGTAACC
>JAFASD010000013.1 GCA_019244945.1 Acidobacteriaceae bacterium
CCACGCGTATAGTGCGGATCCCATCGCGGTTCCAGCATTCCCCGCAACGGGCTGCACGAAAACGCGGCTGAAGTGTTGTTCGAGCGTCTGAATCAATAAGGCGTTCAGTGCCAGTCCTCCCGCCAGGCAAACGTTTTTCGCCTCACCAAACATCGCGATCACTGCCTTACCGACCGCATCCTGTAAACTGGCCGCCAGGTCTGCCTTCGTTTCCGATTGCAGTGCATCACCCTGCCCAACACCGGTCGTTTCGTAAAAACGCGTGCTCAACCCTCCTTGCGTCAGACGGTCCGAATCGAAAAAACTCCGATCTATGCGAGGCCACGCCTGCTCGCCCTGGTGCAGCATTCTGCGAAATACCTTCGAAAATTTCGGCTCGCCCGCGGCGGATAACCATTGCACCTTGTGTTCGTCCGCTCGCGGTGCAAAGCCAAGCAGTTCTGTCACGCGATTGAATACATCGCCCAGCGAATCCGGGAAGTACAATTCACGCACCGGCGTGATCTGATTCCGCTCTCCCCGAAACAGCATTGCCGATCGGAAGTCGCCCGCCCGATCGATGCTCAAAACCGCAGCAGATTCGAAATCCGATGCATAGTAGCTCGACGCCGCATGCGCGTGATGGTGCTCGACCACCACAATTTCCGCTCCGGGAAAACGCGCGCGAAGCTCCAATAGAACCGCGCTCTCCGAACCCGCGGCAAATGGCCGCGCCAACGCAACACAATCGACATGCTCCGGCTTGATTCGCGCCACCTCTAACGCGATCCGGTACGCCTCTTCCGGAAACGTGCCCGGCCGGTCCTGCCGCGAAACTTTCGCCTGCTCAACCGCTGAAGCAATTTCGCCTGCTTTGATGACGCAGCATGCAGGATCGCTGAGCAATCCACCCAGGCCGAGAATCGTATGCGCCACGCTACACCCGTCTGAGCCTCGGAATCACGCGCTCCCTTCCGATGCACATGAAAACCGCAAACGCACTCGGCCCAACCGATTGTCCCGTTAGAGCCGCGCGGCTCGCGTTGATGATAACGCCCGCCTTCACCGCGCGTTCCTCTGCCAGTTTCCGCAAATCCGTTTCGACGCTGCCCAACGTAAACTCAGGATTCGCTTCTATCCGGCCCGCCAGTTCGCGAAGCAGTTCGCGTGCTCCGGGCACATTCAGTTTTTCCAGTGCCTGCTTCTCAATCTCGAAATCATTGGCGAAGTAGGCCCGTCCTTTGCTCGAAAAATCCAGCAGGGTCGTAAACCGCGTTCGGATCGTATCCACAACAAATCGGAAGAACGTTTCGTCCCCATACGGACCCAGCCCATGTTCTCGCAAAGCCTGCTGCACCAAGGGGGCAAGGTGTTCTATGGGCATCGATCTCAGATGCTGAGAATTCAGCCACAGCGCCTTCGGGTCAATAGGATCGGCCTCGCTAAAATTAACGACCGCATTGCTTCGATGTACGCCGTCGAAGTTGAACGCGCTTGTCAGCTCATACAGGTTCATCTGCTCGCGATTGTCTTTGGGCGACCATCCGAGTAGGCACAAAAAATTTACGTAAGCCAGCGCCAGAAATCCGTTGTCTCGGTAAGTCGTCACGCTCACCACCGGCCCATGTTTCCGCTTCGACAATTTGGATCCATCCGGCCCGATCAATAACGGAAGATGCGCGAATCGCGGCAGCGGAGAGCCGGTTCCTTGAAAAATCAAAATGTGCTTGAACGTATTCGAAAGATGATCTTGCCCGCGAATCACGTGCGTAATCTTCAGATCGATATCGTCAGCGCACGAAGCGAGATGATACGTGGGCATCCCGTTGCTTCGCAGTAACGCAAAATCCTCGATATCCGCAGTCAACTTCGATTGCGGTCCGTACACTTCATCTCGAAAACTCACCTCATACGGAGGCTCACGGTTCACGCGAAAGCGAATCACGAACGGCTCGCCGGCAGCCGCTCTGGCATCGCTCTCTTCTGTCGAGAGTGCCCGCATTTCTGGATTGCATAGCCAGGGACCCTCCGCGTGCGGCTTGTCTTCCAAATCTGCCGCCGCCGGAGTGAAGTCGCGATAGGCGAGCCCTTTCTCCAGCAACCTATGTGCGAGCTTTCGATGAAGGTCGAGGCGCTCAGATTGCCGGTAGATCTCGTCCCAATCGAGTCCCAGCCAATTCATCCCCTCATAAATGGATCGGAGTGATGCCTCCGTGTTCCGATCTACATCCGTGTCGTCAATGCGCAGCACCATGGTCCCCTGGTGCTTCCGTACATACAGCCAGTTGAAAACAAACGTGCGCGCGCTTCCAATGTGCAGATATCCTGTTGGCGAAGGCGCAAAACGGGCGCGAATCATGAAGTATCAGTGTACGAGAGCCTCTCATAGAGATCGATAAATCGGTCAATGGCAAGCTGCTCCGCGCGCAGACCCGATTCTGGAAGAGCGTCCGACGCCTTTCCGTAAAACGGGCGCAAATTGTTACGCAATGTTTTGCGCTTGTGCCCGAAACAACGGCCCACGAACTGCAACAGCTCCGTCTTCTCTTTTGGAAGCTCGTTTTTTCTGACTAGCTTCACAGCGCCCGAATCCACTTTGGGCGGCGGAATGAATGCAGAAGCGGGCACTTTCGAAATCAGCTCTACGTCGCAAACGAGCTGCGTGGCAACTGTCAGATAACCGTACGCCCGGGTACCCGGTTTCGCGTTTATCCGCTCCGCAACTTCCCATTGCACCAGAAATACCGCAAGCGGGAAACGCTCATCGAGCGCCAAAAATTCCTCAATAATCGGCGAAGTGATGTAATACGGCAAATTCCCGGCAATCACGGCGCCGCCCCACTGCGCAAGATCTGTGCCCAACACATCCGCTATATGCACTTGTAATTTAGGTTCGGCGGCAAACTTTGATTTCAGTCTCGCCGCCAAGCCTTGATCCAGCTCAACAACGTGCAACTCGTCCGTGCGCGGCAGAAGATGCCGGGTCAGCGCTCCGCGTCCTGGCCCAATCTCGATGACACGCGGCGCGTGTTCGCCGCACGCGGCAATTGCCAGTTTCTCCAGGATGGCGTCGCGAACAAGAAAATGCTGACCCAGCTTTCTCGGCACGCCAGAGTACGGTTAGATCTGCGAATAAGACGCGGGGCTAAGGATCAGATTCGTTATGTTCGACACAATCGACTCATAGTTGAACTTGGGTGAAGTGTTCAGCTTCTTCCAGTCAGGGTCGGATCCGAAGGCCTTCCATTTGGCGTTAAGCTCCGAAAGGTCCGGGAAGCTGAGCATGTAAGTAAGATTGGGCAGACGTGGTCCCATCAGCGTATCGCCATAAAAAACCTGCCAAAAACCAGCTCTTTGAAACACGTCAAACTCTCCACTGTGAAACATTTCAACCTTGCGCCTGTGATCTTGATTGCTGGGACTCTCGTACGTTCGAAGCTGGAACACGCGCGGGCCGTGCTGGGCGGTTACCGGCGTAACGCTCAGCCTCGGGTGCCCTTCAAAGGCAATCAGTAATGAGCTTTCCGCCCGCACATACGCGGGCTGGGTGGCGGGAGCATTCAAAAACGCAGACCCGCTCTTCAAATACTCTTCGTCTTGCCAAAGACGCAGCTCGGCTGTGACCAGCGTTTCTAAGGACATGCTGGGCAGCAAAAGGAACAGGCATGGCGTTTCGGGGCCGATATCCAGATTGAACGCTCCCACCGGCTTAATCCCCAACCGGTTTAGGCCGGGAATCAGAGCGTCCGCGACAAAACTGTTCGTGAGCTTCTGTTGCGGACCTGATTCCATGTGATATCTGCGGAGTTCGTAATACTCTCTGCCTTGATCGGTGGAGTTTTGTCCGGCTTTAGCCGCCATTGCGGAAGCGGCCAACGAGGACATCAAAAAACGGCGTCTATGCATAGCATCTACGAGTTTACGTGCCTTTCTTATCGAAAACCAGCGTCTGCTTCTTATCAGTTGGATCAATGTGGTCGAACTCGACCGTCAGGGTGTTCCCGTCCGCAGAGAGTTGCAAACTCCATTGAGTCACTGCATCCTCTTTCGGACCGTCGGTCTTCAGGATCTGCAGTGCCGGACCGTTAAACCAGAGAGACACTTTGGCCTTGTGCCCGTTTTCCTCGAAATCGCACTGATTGCCTCCGATCTCGCAAGAAAACTGCGACTTCAGCTCCTTGCCGTCCTTGTCTCGAACGATTCTTTCAAAGTTCAGCTTTCCGGACGGATTCTGAATGGTGAGAGTAATCGCCTGTCCTTGATCAGCTTGGCTTTTCGCCGCATCGAGTTGCCAGGTCCCGCTAAAGTTCGGGGCTCCTGCGTTTGCTGGAAGGACTAGGAACGGAAGGAAAGGCGCAGCAAGTACTGCCAGCGCCACGTGGGAACAGCGCATGGAAACCTCCCTGCGCGGCCCGCCGTTACTCCGGCGGCCGTGAGCGTTTTTTTGAGTATTTAGATTGTACAGCTAAGAAATCGAGCCGGGAAGCAGTTACATGTCGTTGGCAGTCTTTTCACGAGCGCCACTTGATGTTGCACCCGATGCTCGGCTTCTGGTTCTCATCAATCGGCCGGTCATTCAGCAACGCATCGAGTGCTGTTCGCAGATCACGTCCGGTCACCGGCACGCCATTACCTGGACGGCTGTCATCCAACTGGCCACGATACACAAGGCGCCGGCCTGCGTCGAAAAGAAAGAAGTCCGGCGTGCACGCGGCATGATAAGCCCGCGCGACTTCCTGGCTCTCGTCATACAGGAACGGGAAAGTAAAGCCGAGTTCCAAAGCCATTTCGCGAAGGCTGCTGGGCGCATCGTCGGGATATGCAGTCGCGTCATTCGAAGATATCGCGACCACGCCAACGGACTGGTCCGCATAATCTTTGCCAATCTGCGCGAGCTCTTTCTGCACGTGCTTCACAAACGGACAATGCCGGCAGATAAACATGACCAGCAATGCTTTCTTGTCTTGGAAGCGCGAAAGCCCGATGGTTTCTCCCGAAACAACGTCGGGTAATTGAAAATCCGGCGCAGCCGTACCGATCGCCAGCATGGTTGACTCTGTTCGTGCCATATGGTTCTGCTCTGATAAGGCCAGCGTAGCAACTGGGAAGGTTCGCGATTGCGGTAAAACGGGGGAGCATGCGGCATAGCAAATTCCGATGGATGGCGTGGTGGTATTGCGCCATTGCCATCGGTTTCGCTTTACTTGCCATTGATCACATCGTGATCAGGGATAAGCCCTGGTTGATTGCCGTCCGCCTGGTAATCGCCGCCGGTTTTGGCTTTCTGGCTTTCATGGAATTCCGAGCAAGAGACCGGAAGCCCTA
>JAFASD010000258.1 GCA_019244945.1 Acidobacteriaceae bacterium
CACCAATGAAACCCATGGGAATCGCGAGCATGATGAGAAACGGATCCATGAAAGACCGAAACTGGGCTACAAGGATCAAATAAAGGAGCACGGCCGCGAGGATAAAGCCGAAAGCGAAGCTTTTGAACGATTCGCGCATACCTTGCACCATGCCCCGCAGATTGACGCGCACATTTCCTGGAACCCGCATATCTGTAATGAGCTTGTCAATCCGGCTTGAGATTCGACCGAGATCTTCGCCCCGGGGCGTGACATAGACGTCGGCGGCGCGTTGGATTTGGTAATGATCAATTTCTGTCGGAGTTTGCGAATGATCGAGGCTGACTACGGTGTCGAGCGTCGTGGGATCCTTTAAGTTCGGCGATTTCAGCGGTATGCTTTTCAAGTCAATGAAGCTGTGGATTGCCGGTTTTCCGTGTTCGTAATATTGCACCGTAAGAAAGTAATCATTGCCGCTTTTATAATCGACCCAGTAGTTCGGCGCGATCATCGCGTTCGAATTCAGTGCCGTAATCACGTTATCCACAATGTCTTGTTGGCTAAGGCCCAGCTCTGCCGCATGAATTCGATTGACGTCCAACCGCACGGCAGGGTAGTTCATGTCCTGGGGAATATAGATTTCGTCCACACCACGAAGACTTCTAATCCTTGAGGCAAGCTGCTGGGCTAACTCGTAATCCTGTTTCAAATCCCTGCCGGTGATCTGCACATCAATGGGCGCAGGCATGCCCGAGTTCAGAGTGGCATCTACCATTGAGCCGCTTTGAAAAAAAGTCCGAACATCGGGAAAGTTCTGCTCAATCTCGCTTCGCACACGATCCATGTAGGCAAAGCTGCTAAGACTGTGATCGTCGTGTAGAGCGGTTTGAACGGTAGCTGTATAGGGTCCCGCATTGCTGGTGTATAAAGCAGAAAAATCGGGCACCATGCCGATGTTCGAGACCACCATCTTGAAATCGCGGCCGACTGCGTTGCGGATCAGGTTCTCTACTTTTGCTACATAGTTCTCGGATAGCTCGATTCGAGAGCCCGTAGGGGCTTTAAGATTCACCGTAAACTGGCCCGCATCCGTCCGCGGGAAAAAAGAAATGCCGAGCAATGGATAAATAGTAAGACTAGCCAGGAAAACGCCGCTTAGTAGAATGACCGTCAGCCCGGGGCGGGTGAGTGCACGACGAACCCATGATTCATAAAAATCGAGAAGCTTTGTGAAACCCGAATTGAATGCCGAGTTGAACCGGCCCCACAACGATGTTCTGGCAGGATCGTGCGGAGTATTGCGAGCGTCCGGGCCGTGATGCGTCACTTTCAGAAAGCGCGAGCAGAACAGAGGAATGACGGTCATCGCAACGATAAATGAGATGAGCAGCGACAGGCAAAACGACAAGGCCAATGCTGTAAACAGAAATTTGCTAACGCCGTACAGAAAAGTAACTGGAAAGAAATCTACGACACCCACGAGGGTAGCGGCAAGTACCGCAAGTGTCACTTCCGATCCGCCAATTTCCGCCGCCATCATGGGAGAGGCGCCATTTTCCAAATGCCGATAGATATTTTCAAGCGAGATCACCGAATTATCGATCACTCGAGAGAAAGCGAGCGCCATTCCACCTAGGATCATGGTGTTGACCGTGCTCCCCATCGTGTACAAAATAACGAAGGTAGCTAAAGCCGATATCGGGATTGATAGTAGAACGGCTGATGTTGCTCTCAGGCTGCCGAGAAACAGAAGAATCATGAGGCTGGTGAGGACTAATCCGATTAAGCCCTCGTGAAGAACGGTTTGAATCGCCTCTTTTACGAAAACAGACTGATCGAAAAGAAGAGTGGTACTCAGTTGCTTGGGAATGTCATAGAGATTGCCGAGCAGCTTTCGGACGCCATTGACAACTTCAATGGTGTTGGTATTGCCGCCCTGCTTCATGATCGGAATGTATGTGGATCTCTGACCATCCACGCGCACGATGTTGTACTGAATTGCATTTGCGTCTTCAGCCCTGCCCACGTCTTTAATCGACACCCAGGAATCTCCCACGGTCTTGATCGGAACGTTATTCAGCTCTCTCATGTTGCTGACTAAGCTGTTCGAATAGACGTAGTAATCGAACGGTCCAAGCTTTACGTCCCCGGCGGGAAGTATCAAGTTCGCCTGGTTCACCGCGCCGACGACATCCATCGGACTTAGTTGTCGGGATGCTAGCTTGTACGGATCGACATAGACCATGATTTGCCGATACTTGCCGCCGAATGGAGGAGGAATGGTGGCGCCCTGTACTACGGCAATCTGATTCCGAATTGTGAACTGGGCGAGATCGTGCAGTTGAGTCTGGTCCAGGCCCTGGCCTTTTACGGCGACAAGGCAAACCGGCAGACTGGAAGCATCAAATTTGAGGACTACAGGCGGAAGAGTCCCGGGAGGCAGACGCTTTAGATCTGCCAAAGCCAAATTCGATAGCTCTGTAACATCTGTATCAGCGCTCGTTCCTGGTTGGAAGTAAACTTTAATCAAACTGACGCCGAGCATCGAACGCGATTCCATGTGATCGATTCCGGCGGCGAGCGTGAAGAAGCGCTCCAGCGGATTGGTGATGTCGGTTTCGATGTCTTCCGGCGGCATGCCGGAATAAAATGTCGCAACGACGACTTCCGGAAGATTGATGACGGGAAACAGGTCGACCGGCATCCGTACCAGGCTTACAACCCCAATAAGCGAGAGCGCCAAACAGATGACGACGATGAAATATGGATTACGAATGGAAAATCTGGACATCGCAGTGCGTCTCTATGCCCTCTGCATCCGACTCTCGTTTTGTTCACGGCCCTTTCGTCCATAAACGAGCAGATATGCCGCAGGCACGATGAAAAGTGTGAAAATGACAGACGAAGTCAGGCCACCGATGATGGTGCGTGCCATCGGTGCGTATTGTTCGGAGCCGGTTCCGAATTTAAGCGCCATAGGAATCATTCCAATGATGGTTGCCAGCGAAGTCATCAAAATGGGTCTGAGTCGAACGCGGCACGCGGTAATCACCGCGTCGCGAACAGCTAAACCCTGATCTTCCAGACGGTGGGCAAAATCGACAATAAGAATGCTGTTCGAGTCGGCAATGCCAATCAGCATAAGAACACCCATGAGGGACATTACGTTTAAAGTGGTTCCTGTGAGCAAGAGAATAAGGAAGACACCGATGAAGCCCATGGGAATTGCAAGCATGATCAGGAACGGGTCGACAAAAGACCGGAATTGAGCGATCAAAATCAGGTAAAGCAGAAGAAAGGATAGGACAAATCCAAGCCCGAAGCTAGAGAAAGACTCTCGCATTCCTAGAACCATTCCGCGCAAGGTAGTGCGCATGTTGGGAGGCGCTTTCGAATCTGTGATGATTCTTTCGATCCGACTGGAAATATTGCCGAGATCTTCTCCTTTCGGCGTCACGTACAGGTCAGTCGCTCGTTGAATTTGGTAGTGGTCGATTTCGGTGGGGGTCTGAACCTGTGACAAGCTCGCGACCGTATCGAGTGTTACCGGCGCGTCAGCTTTCGCGGTTCTCAAGGGAATATTTCGAAGATCGATAGTGTTGTGAATCGCGGGATCGCCACGTTCGAAATATTGAACCGTAAGGTAGTAATCGTTACCGGTTTTGTAATCGACCCAGTAATTCGGCGCGATCATCGCATTTGAGTTCAGCGCCGTGATGACGTTGTCCACGACATTTTTCTGCGTTAGCCCGAGCTCTCCGGCGTGCACCCGGTCCACATTCAGGCGCAGCGCAGGATAGTTCATATCCTGTGGAATGTACACTTCGTCCACGCCTGGCAACTGTCGAATGCGTGCCGCAAGCCGCTGGGCAAAGTCGTAGTCTTGCTCCAGATTTTTTCCGGTCACTTGCACGTCAATTGGCGCCGGCATTCCCATGTTCAAAGTCGAATCAACCATGGATCCGGTTTGAAAGAAAGTTCGGATTTCCGGATACTTTTCTGCAATGGCGCGGCGCACGCGGTCCATGTAGTCAAAGCTACTGATTTTGTGATCGCCTGAAAGAGCCGCCGGTACTGTTGCGGTGTATGCACCCGAGTTACTGGTGTAAAGAGAAGAAAAATCATCGACGACGCCGATATTGGAGACGGTCATGTTGAAATCGTGGCGGTGGACAACGCGGCGAATCAAATCCTCAACTTTAGAAACGTAATTCTCCGTCAGCTCAATGCGCGAGCCGGTAGGCGCTTTCAGGTTGATGGTAAATTGCCCCGCGTCTGTTCTGGGAAAGAACGCCAGCCCAAGCAGTGGATAAATACCAAGGCTCAGCACAAACAGAGTGGACAAAGCGACGACCGTCCAAGCAGGGCGTGTGAGAGCGCGTCTTACCCAATGTTCATAGAAATTGAGAAAGTTGTTGAAACCATGGTTGAAACGAGCATTCACTCTGCTCCCCCATGAAGGGCCTTTCGGCCGCGAATCCTGCGTGTGCTGCTCCTCGTGAGACACATGTTTTAGGAACCTGGAACAGAAAAGCGGAATGACCGTCATCGCTACCACAAACGAGAGCATGAGGGAGATACAGAACGCAAGCGCCAGAGCGGAAAACAAGAACTTGCTTACGCCGTATAAGAACGTGACCGGAAAGAAATCGACAACGTCGACGAGTGTTGCGGCAAGCACGGCAAGTGTCACTTCCGACCCGCCAAGTTCCGCGGCTAAACGAGGCGCTTCGCCCATCTCCAGATGCCGATAGATATTTTCAAGCGATATGACGGAGTTATCGATGACGCGCGAAAAGGCCAAGGCCAGGCCGGCCAGAATCATGGTGTTTACCGTACTGCCGCCGACGTAAAGAATGACGAAAGCGGCGAGCGCAGACAGCGGAATCGAAAGTAGAACAGCGGAGGTGGCTCGTAAGCTCCCCAGAAATAAAAGAATCATGATGCTGGTGAGCACCAGACCGATCAGACCCTCGTGAAGGACTGTTTTAATTGCTTCTTTCACGAACACAGACTGATCGAATAATATTTCGGTCTTCAACTGCTTTGGCAGGTCATAAAGATGATGGACTAACTTGCGGACGCCTTCGACGACTTGAATGGTGTTGGTATCACCGCCTTGCTTCATGATGGGGATGTAAACGGAGCGCTGCCCGTCAACGCGAACGATGTTGTATTGAACCTGGCTCGCGTCCTGGGCCTTTCCGACATCTTTGATCGATACCCAGGAATTACCGGCGGTTTTCAGGGGAATGTCGTTCATCTCTCGCATGTTGCTGACAAGACTGTTCGAATATACGAAGTAATCAAATGGGCCAACCTTCACGTCGCCGGCAGGAAGGATGAGGTTCGAATGGTTCACAGCGCTGACGACGTCCATCGGGCTCAAATCGCGGGACATCAGCTTGTAAGGATCGACATAAACCATGATCTGCCGATACTTTCCTCCAAACGGAGGTGGGATTTCGGCCCCTTGGACTACGGCAATTTGATTACGGATCGTGAATTGCGCATCATCGTGAAGCTGCGTTTCAGTGAGCCCCTGGCCTTTGACAGTCACCAAACAGACAGGCTGGCTTGATGCATCGAATTTGAGAACCACCGGAGGCAGCGTTCCGGGCGGCAGGCGCTTTAAATCCGCTAAAGCGAGGTTGGAGAGCTCAGTGACGTCGGTATCGGCGCTCGTACCAGGCTGGAAGAAGACTCTGATTAGACTGACCCCCAACATGGAACGTGATTCCATGTGATCGATCCCGGCAGCTAGCGTAAAGAACCGCTCGAGTGGGTTCGTAATGTCTGTCTCAATATCTTCCGGCGGCATTCCAGAGTAGAATGTGGCCACAACGACTTCCGGCAAGTTGATTTGCGGGAATAAGTCCACTGGCATCCGCGCCACACTGACTATGCCGATGATTGAAACCACCAAGCAAACGACGACGATAAAGTACGGATTACGGATGGAAAAGCGAGACATCAGGCGCGGAACTTATGCATCGTCAGCTTTGGCTGTTATACGCGGCGGCCTGGGTCAGTTTGGGATGCACCAATTCGCCGGAACGTAGGCCGCTTCGATCGCTAATCACTACCTCGTCGCCATCTTGAAGACCGGCCAGAACTTCGGCATCATTCTCGGTTTGAATTCCCAGGGTGATCTCGCGATTCTGAATTTGGTTGGAGCTGTTGACAACGAGAACGATCGCTTTATCGGCTTCCTGATTGATGGCCTGCAACGGAACAACGAGGGCGTCGCCTTTTCTATCCAAAGTCAACGTCGCTTCGGCATAGACACCCGGGATCAGGACACCTTGCGGATTGGGAACGTCTACTTCTGTGTGCATCGTTCGGGTAGAGCCCGTAACATCAACAGAAAAGCGGGCAACCGTACCCGGAAAAGTTTTGTCGAGAGAGGGAACGCGGACATTTACCTGGTCTCCAGTTTTGATATACCGGACGTAAGATTCCGGCACAGGTATGACGAGACGGAACAAATCTTCCTGCGAGAGCTTCACCAACGGCAGAGCTTGCGTAGAGTTGGTGCCGCCTTGCATCAGCGTGCCAAGATTGGCATATCTTTGAGTAACAACTCCGGTGAACGGAGCTGTTATTTTCGAATAATCATAAATAGCCTGATCATGCACGAGCTTCGATTGTGTAACAGCCAATTGGCTCTGGGTCGCTTGTAAGGTTGATTTGGCGGCTTCGATTTGCGACTCGGCAGCCAAGTCTTTGCCGTGTGCCTCGTCTACCTCCTGCTGCGCTACCAGGCCAGGTTTCGTCTGGGCTACGTTATTGAGGCGCTCGTACTGGAGGTGGAAAACAGTGTGTTCGGCCTCCACTCGCCCCAGCTCGTGTTCGGCGTCTGTCACTTGATTCGATGCGCTTCGGATGGAGGCCTGGTCCTCTTGTAACTGGGCCTGCAGCTCCGGAATTTCAAGGACGGCCATGAGCTGTCCTTTTTTAACGTGACTGCCGTAGTCAACGTACAGTTTGGAAACGAATCCAGATTCCTTTGCGTAGACGTCGATTTCTTGAAAAGGAACGAGTTCAGAAGAAATCGTGAGATACCGCGCCAGCGACCGTCTGGTTATTTTCGTTACTCCTACCTCAGGGAGGCTATTCTGCGATTGCGTATCCGCTGCCCGGCTGACGTCGCTCTTACCGCACGAGAGCAGCGCGGCTACGGTACCGGCAGCAACACACAGGAGAAGGGCAGGGAATATTTGTAGCCGGCCTTGCGGTCGGCGGCAATGCAACATGATTCGACAGCGAACGCGCCTGAGAGTTC
>JAFASD010000315.1 GCA_019244945.1 Acidobacteriaceae bacterium
GTGACACTCAATTCAATGTGTGACCACCCAGCTGCGGGCACCTATCCGCAAAGTGTGCTGGCGCTCAGAACGTTTGCCGGGCTAAGCGCCTCTCGCCCGTTCAGCGCTGGTAGATTACCTTGCCGTTCAAGATGGCAATGTCGACCCTGGTCTTCTCGATCGCCTCCGGCTGGATTGTAAAAATGTCGTCGGAGAGCACTACCAGGTCGGCGAGCTTGCCCGGTTCGATGGATCCTTTGACCGTCTCCTGGTGCTCCGCAAATGCGGATCCGATTGTGTAGGCGTGCACTGCCTGCGCAACGGTGATGCGCTGCTCGGGAATCCATCCGTTTGGGTTCTTGCCATCGAGGGTGCGGCGGGTGGTGGCGGCATAGATGCCCATTACGGGATCCAGTGGCGCGACCGGCCAGTCGGAACCGAAAGCGAGTATCGCACCGGCATCCAGCAGGGATTTCCATGCATAGCTCGATTTAATTCGCTGCGGGCCGAGGATGGTTTCAGCCCACCTTCCGTCGTCGATCGCGTGGTAGGGCTGCATGGAAACTATCACGCCCAGCTTTGCGAAGCGCGCGGAGTCCTCCGGATGAAGGTGCTGCGCGTGCTCGATGCGAGGGCGGCGATCGGCAGGACCATTGTCTTTTTCCAGGCGGCTGTAGAGATCGAGTATGGTGCGGTTGGCGCGATCGCCGATGGAGTGGATCGTAAGCTGGAGTCCGGCCTTGTCGGCCTGGCGCATCGATTCGTAGAAATGCTCGACGTCGAGAAGATCGGGGCTGGCGAGGCCGCTCTTCGCCGGATTACTTGTGAAGGGCTCATCCATCCAGGCAGTTTCAGAACCAAGGGCGCCATCGGCGAAGGCTTTCAGGTTGCCAATGCGGAGATAAGGACTGCCAAAAGGGGCGACGATGCCGGCGTCGGCCAGAGTCTTCCAATCCCGGATGGGAAAAGCCTCGTAGATGCGGACAGTCAACTTGCCAGCGCGTTCCAGCTTCTGGAACTCGCGAAAAGTGTCCGGCTGGTCACGGTCTTCAGAGCTGCCCGCCATGTTCTGCACGCTGGTTACCCCGTGAGCTGCTGCCTCGCGCATGGCTGCTTCCATGGCCTGGTCCTCCTCTTCCGGAGATAGCGGAGGCATGATGCGTCGAACGAGAGACATGGCAGCGTCTTTGAGAATGCCGGTCGGGTTGCCGTCCTTGTCGCGCTGGATTTCTCCGCCCGGCACGTCCTTCGTGTTTCGGTCGATGCCGGCGAGTTTCATGGCCTGTGCATTCACGAGGGCCATGTGTCCGTCGAGCCGCCACAAGAATGCCGGATGATCGCCGGAGACATCGTCAATCAACTGGTGATTGGGCAGAACGGGCGGATTCCAGCGTTGATGATCCCAAAGGCCATTGCGAAGCCACGCACCTTTGGGCAGGGTTCTGGCGAATTGAGCTATGCGCTCCTTGAACTCGGCCGAGCTGTTGGCTGTGCCAAGATGCACGGTAATCAGCGAACCGCCGCCGATGAGGAAATGCACGTGGGAGTCGTTGAAGCCGGGCAGGAGAAGGCGGCCGCCGAGGTCGATGATGCGGGTGCCGGGGCCGACGAGTTTTTCAATCGCCGCGTTATCGCCGACCGCGAGGATCCTAGATTCATCGAGCGCCACTGCCTGGGCGGTGGGCTGCGCCGGATTTTCGGTCCATACCTTGGCATTGATGAGGATCAGGCTCGCGTCCGTAGCGAACGCGCTGCAGGAACAGGTAACGAGCACAAAAATGAGCGGGGATAGAAAGGAAAGCTTCATTGCAACTCCCTCCAAACTGACGCATAACTGTCCGCGATCACGGGAGAACCGCGAAGACTCAAAAGATTTCAGGTTCGCACAAGTCTATCAGTCAGCGGGCATTGTGGAGTGATGCGCAGACCATGTTTGCGGATGACGACGGGAAGATCGCGCGGGAGGTTAAATCTGAGGTCGCGGAGCAAGGAGATGCAGAAAGATTAGTGATGAGGCAAGACGCGCCTGAGATTCGCGGGCCGAGGCTCTGCTGCTGCGACTGTATCCGCCTGCTTCGGCGAGGATAGAATGCCGGGTGCCAGAACAATCGTATCGGAACTCCGATTCTCGATTGAGGGCAACAGGGCAAAAGACGCTTCCAGAACGTACCTGCCTAGAATCACCCATCGGCGATTTATCTCTTACTGAGCGATAGCGGGGCTCCAAAACATTACATTCACTGAAGCGAGGCCATTGCCTGGTTCCCTATCAGCAGCTTTTCAGTTTCACCTGCTTTTGAAGGAGATATGTGCCCGGCCAACTAGATACTTGCCAGGTTGGGTCGCCGCGT